>CAZJQA010000007.1:0-15215 GCA_964548285.1 uncultured Muribaculaceae bacterium | reverse complement strand
ATATAATCGAAGTTCTAATCCAAAGAAAAAGGGGTTAATTCTTGCTAATTCTGTTGGAGTTATCAACAAAGATTATTATGAAAATCCAGATAATGATGGTCATATAATGTTTGCTTTTTATAATATTACAGAAAATCCAGTATTAGTTAAAAAGGGTGAAGCAATTGGACAAGGGATTTTTTCTAAATATTTAATAACAGATGATGATAATGCCGAGGGAGAAAGAACAGGTGGATTTGGATCTACTGATAAATAGTAAAAAAGAACAGATTAGAATTATTTTCTAACCTGTTCTTTTTTATTCATTACTTAGATTAATAGTGGCATTATCTATTGGTAAGTTTTCATAATTACTATCAGTTAAAGTAATTGTTCTAACAGCGGATAATGAATTTTCAAGTTCATAAGTATATGTTTCTGTTGTCATGTTAGTAGATAAGACATCAGTACTAAAATCATGACTTCCGTCACTTTCAGTTTGCTTAAAATAAATCGTAGGGGCGTTTGTTGCAGCATAAGGCACATTTTCAAAAACTGCATTTCCTTCAGCATCTGTTGTAATTGGATCTCCGTAAGTTGTTCCATCACTATCGGTTCTATATAAAACAGCACCTACTATAGGATTACCAGTAGCAGTACCATCATCACTTACGTGAATTGTAAGTGTACCAGTAGCTCCAACTGTAAATGAATAATCATTAGTTCCTTCAACAACATTTATAGTTGATGGATTAAGTGTTGAAGCATCATATCCAACAGAAGTAACAGTTACATTATAATTTCCATTAGCAACAGATTGAGAACCTGTACCATTGTTAATAGGAATGTTTATACTAGCCATAAATCTAATTCTCCTTCCATTATTTTTAAATTTTGATAATTTTGATCATATAAGATAAAATTTCTCATATTTATATTAGAATTAATTGGTCTACATTGACAAAGATTTGAGAAAAATAAATAATGAGTATTACTACATACATAAAAATATTTCGTATAAGAAATACCAAAATGTTTATTGACAATTTTAATTTTATAAAAAGATGGTTTTAGATTTACAAATACTTCTCCTAAATTGTTTGTACATGTATCTATAACAACACGATTATTTCTAAATATAGTAACATTATACTCAGTTAATGCATTTCTAAAAAAACATTTAATTTTTATCATATATAACTCCATTACCTAATGTAGTATATTTGAAAAATGATTTTTTGATTATTATAAATGTCACGATTTATAAATAATATAAGTTATACTTGTTTTTAATATGGTGTTATGGTAGAATACTTTCGAGTAATGAAATTACTCCTTGCTTTTTAGTGATTAAAAAGCCAAAAGACCATGAGGAGGTGTAGAGAATGAAACGTTATGAAATTATGTTCATTGTAAAGTCTACTATTGAAGCAGAAAATGTAAAGAAAACTGCAGAAACTTACAAAAAATTAGTAAGTGAATTAAATGGAAAAGTAGAAGATTACAAAGAAATGGGCGAAAAAAAATTAGCTTATGCTATTAAAAAAGAATTAAATGGTTATTATTTTGTTATGACTGTTGAAGCTAATAATGAAGCTATAAGTGAATTTGATCGTAAGATTCGTCTTGATGAAAATGTTTTAAGACATTTAGTTATTCGTTTAGATGAGGAGTAAAATATGAATAGAGTAAATTTAATTGGAAGACTTACAAGAGATCCTGAAATGCGTACAACTGCCTCTGGAATAGCTGTTACAAGATTCACTATAGCTGTTGATAGAGTACCAAGTTCACAAGGAAATAACAACGGACCTACAGCTGATTTTATTAGTTGTGTTGTATGGAGAAAACCAGCAGAAAATGTTGCTAAATATTGTTCTAAAGGTTCACAAGTAGGTGTTGAAGGAAGAATACAAACTGGTTCTTTTGATGGCCAAGATGGACAAAGAAGATATACAACAGAAGTAGTGTGTGATAGAGTAGAATTTATTGGTTCAAGAACAAATAATGGTGCATCTAGTTTTGAACAAGATGCAGAACCAAGTTATAGTAATAATTCTAATAATGATAATTCTACAGCTGATGTAAGTGAAGATCCTTTTAAGGATTTTGGGGATGAAATCTCTTTATCTGATGATGATTTACCATTTTAAGGAAGGAGAATTATAATGCAAGAATTTAGAAGAAGAAAAAAGAAAGTTTGTCAAATGTGCGCTGGAAAAACAGTTGATTATAAAGATGTTCCTATTATAACTAAATATATTAGTGAAAAAGGAAAAATGTTACCAAGAAGAATGACTGGTGCATGTGCTAAACATCAAAGAGAAATTGCTAAACAAATTAAATATGCAAGATTTATGGCTTTAATACCATATGTTAAGTAAGAGATTTCAAAAAAATTGAAATCTTTTTTTATTAAAAGTGAGTCTATATTTCTTTCTTATTTAGGGTTATAGTAGTATAATATTACCACGGAGGTACATATGAAAGTTATTTTATTAAAAGATGTAAAAGGAAAAGGAAAAAAGAATCAAATAATTGAAGTTAGTGATGGTTATGCAAATAATTTTTTAATTAAAAATAATTTAGCTGTACCAGAAACTAAGAAGAGTAAAGAAGTATTAAAAGAGGATATTAAGAATGCTGAAATTCTTGAACAAGAAAGAATTAATAAATGTCTAGAAATTAAAAAAAGATTAGAAAATAAAGAAATTTATTTTGATGTTAAGACTGGAAAAGAAGGAAAAGTATTTGGAAAAATATCTGTTAAACAAATAGTGGAAGCATTAAAAAAATTAGGAGAAGATATATCTAAGACTAATATTATATTAGATAATGATATAGATACTTTGGGAGTACATGAAGTTGTAATAAGATTACATAAGAAAGTACAGTTTAAAATCAAAGTAGTGCTTAGAGGTTAATATGGCTACAAGAGAACTTCCTAAAAATATCGAAGCAGAAATGAATGTATTAGGGATAGCGTTTATTAATCCCTATTCATTAGAAAAAATACTTGAAAACTTAAATTCTGATATGTTTTTTGATAGACATAATTAATTAATATTTAATGCATTAGAAGTATTATATAAAGAAAATATTCCAGTAGATATTACTACAGTTAAAAATGAATTAGAAAAAGAAAAGAATCTTAATAATATTGGTGGTATTGAATATTTAACTGATGTTGTTGATTCAGTTGTTACAAGCGCTAATCTTGAATATTACATGGATATAATAAAAGAAAAAGCAATTAGAAGAAAGCTTATTGATACAGCTACTAAGATAGTTGAAAATGCTTATGAAGAAGAAGATAGTTTAGCAACTATCCTAGATAGTTCAGAAACTAAACTCTTAGATGTTGTAAGAGAAAGAAAGACAAGTGAATTTAAACCAATTGCTGAAGTATTAAAATCAGCTCATGATAACTTAGAGTTAATGAGTCAAAATCATTCTCCAGTTACAGGTTTATCAACTGGATTTCAAGATTTAGATAGAGCAACAGCTGGTCTTCATGAAGGAGAATTAATTATCATCGCGGCTCGTCCAGGTATGGGAAAAACTGCCTTTGCTCTTAACTTAGCTACTAATGCTGCGATGACTACAAAAAAATCTATAGCTATTTTTAACTTAGAAATGAGTGCCGAGATGCTTGTTAATCGTATGATAAGTAATGTTGGACAAATAGAAAATGATAAATTAAAAACAGGTATGTTAAATGATAATGATTGGAAAAGATATACAGAAGCTATGTCTGAATTATCAGAAACAAATATTTATATTGAAGATGATGCATCAGTTACTGCACCAGAAATTAAAGCTAAATGTCGTAGACTTGCATCTAATCCAAATGGACTTGGACTTGTAATTATAGATTACTTACAGTTAGTAACAACTGGTGGAAGAGTTGAATCAAGACAAGTCGAAGTATCAGAAATATCTCGTGCATTTAAAACAATGGCGATGGAATTAAAGGTTCCTGTTATAGCATTAGCCCAGTTATCACGTAACGCTGAAAGAAGAGAATCTAATCAACCAAGACTTGCAGACTTAAGAGAATCAGGTTCAATTGAACAAGATGCGGATTTAGTAATGTTTTTAAATAGACAAGATTATTTTGAAACTAAGACTCAAGAAAGTACTAAAAATAACATAGTTCCTGTTGATGTTATTATTGCCAAGCATCGTCGTGGTAGTACTGGATTGTTTCAAATGGTATTTGAACTTAATAAGAGTTCATTTAAACCATTTACTAATATGGAAGAAAATTAGAAAGGTTTTTTATGAAGAATAATAAGATAATTTTGGGGGTTATATTTGTAATTCTTTCTTTTTTACTATTTGGTTTCAAGTTTGATCCATCTAATAATAATCCTAAAAATGTGTTTCAGGTATATTTAGATGGTAAAGTAATAGGACTTACAAATAATAAAGATGAATTATTAAATTTAATTAATAAAGAACAACAAGGAATAAAAGATAAATATAAAGTTAATGATGTTTATCCACCTAATGGGTTTGAAATATTGCCATATACTACATATAATGAAAAAGTATTAAGTGCATCAGAAATTTACCAAAAAATAAAAGAAAACAGTGACTTCACAATAGAAGGTTATGAAGTAGAAATTACTAAACCTAAAAGTGAAACAAGTGATGAAGTAAAAACTACACTATATGTTTTAGATGATAGTATTTTAAAAGATGCTATATATAAGTTTGTTACAACATTTGTAAGTGAAGATGATTATAACAAATATATAACTAATACTCAAACTCCAGTTAAAACAGTTGGTTCGATTATAAAAAACATGGAATTTGGTGAAAGTATAAAATTGAAGAAGACATATATATCTGTTAAAAATAACATATTTACCGATTCTAAAAGTTTAACTCAATATTTACTATATGGAACTACTGATGTTCAAAAAAATTATGAAGTTAAACAAGGAGACACATTACAATCAATTGCAACAGCTAGTAAATTAAATGTTAGAGAATTATTAATTGCAAATCCAAATTATCAAGGGGAAAATGCTGTTCTTGCTATTGGAGATAAATTGGTTAACACCTTAATTAACCCTGTCTTAACTTTTTATCAGGAAGTTGTTGTAACAGAAGATGTTGAACAAGTATATAATAAAGTTACTGAAGTTGATTATTCAATGAAAAGTGGAACAAGTGAAGTTGTTCAAGCTGGAGTTACTGGTTTAAATAGAATTACTCAAGCAACAAGGATTATAAATGGAGAACGTAGTCATGGTTCAACAGTATTATCAAGTGAAGTTATACGTCCAGCTCAAGATGAAATAACTAAACAAGGACCTCAATATGTTTATAATGGATATAATGGAGGACATTCTAATAGTATCATAGATACTGGTTTAAACTGGACATGGCCAACAAATTCAGGATATGTAATTACCACTGATTATGAATGGCGTTGGGGATCTTTCCATACAGGAATAGATATATCTGGAGCAGGAAACTTTGGATCACCTATATATGCAGCAAGATCTGGTGTAGTTACGGATATTTATACAGGTTGCAACAATATTGGATGGTATGGTAGTATGTGTGGTGGTAGTTATGGTAACTATGTAGTTATATTACATGAAAATAATTATTATACATTATATGCCCATTTAAAAACAGATGTTGGAGTTTCAGTAGGTCAACAAGTATCTGCTGGTACTAAAATTGGTTCAATGGGTAGTAGTGGTTCTTCAACTGGTGCTCATTTACACTTCTCATTCTCTATAGGAAATCCAGTTAATGGTGGTAAATTTTATAATCCATGGAGCTTATATCGATGAGAATAGTAGTACTTGCAAGTGGAAGTGAAGGCAATTCAACATATTTAGAAATTAATGGAAAAAAGTTCTTGTTTGACTGCGGACGTAATGCTAAATATATAAAAGAAAAACTAAAAGAAATAGGGGTTTCATTTAGTGAGATAGATGGAATATTTATTAGTCATGATCATGATGATCATATTAGCGCATTAAAAGTTTTAGTGAAAAAAGATAAGCCTATAATATACCTTACAAGTAAGATGCTAGATAGTATAAATTATTTAAAAGAATATCCTAATTTATATATTTATGATGATGATTTTGTTATAGATGATATTAATATTAAAACTATACATGCTTCACATGATTCTAGTGATTCACGTAATTTTATCGTTAGCAATAAAGATAAAAAAATTGTTTATTTAACGGATACAGGATATTTAAATAGAAAATATTTTCGTTATTTAGAAAATGCTAATTATTATTTAATGGAAAGTAATCATGATATACAGATGCTTTTAGATGGACCTTATCCAATGTATTTGAAACAAAGAATATTAGGAACATTAGGGCATTTATCAAATAAAGATAGTAGTTTTTATCTATCAAAATTGATAGGAGATAAAACTGAAAAAGTTGTTTTAATGCATTTATCGAGAACTAATAATACTGAAGAAAAAGCATTAGAAACATTTAATAACACAATGAAAGAATATGATATAAATTTTCATAATGTAATGTGTGCTAATAAAGATAGTATTACGGAGGTTTTAAATGATCAAGTTGCTTTGTGTAGGTAAATTAAAAGAACAATATTTAATTGATTTTGTAAATGATTATAAAAAAAGAATTAGTAAATATCATAAAATAGAGATAATTGAATTAAAAGATTTTGATACTCTTGATAAAGAAAGAGATGAAATGCAAAAATATATTAAACCTAATGATTATGTTATTAGTTTGTGTATTGAAGGTAATAGTCTATCTAGTGAATCATATGCTAAATTAATTGAAGAGACATTTAATCATTATGGAACTATTACATTTGTTATAGGTAGTTCATTAGGTATACATGAGGATATTAAAAATAGAAGTAATTATAAATTATCATTTTCTAAATTAACTTTTCCTCATGGAGTATTTAGAGGAATATTATTAGAAAGCATATATCGTAGTTTTAAAATAATAAACAACGAAACATATCATAAGTAGGTGAAATTCATGATAGGAAATGATTGGGATGAAGTATTAAAAAATGTCTTTGAAGGAGAAGGTTTTAAAAAGTTTATGAAAATTATAGATCATAAATACTTAACTGAAACTGTATTTCCTCCAAGAAATTATTTATTTAATGCACTAAAGCTAACTCCATATAAAGATGTTAAAGTAGTTATTGTTGGTCAAGATCCATACCATGGTGAAGGAGAAGCCCATGGACTTTCTTTTTCTGTAAAAGAAGGAGTGAAAATGCCACCTTCTTTACGAAATATATATAAAGAATTATATGATGATATAGGTGTTGAAAGAACAACAAGTGACTTAACCTCATGGGCACAAAATGGAGTGCTACTCTTAAATTCTATTTTGACAGTAAAAAAAGATGAGGCTTTATCTCATCAAGATTTAGGTTGGGAAAGATTAACTGATTATATTATTAAAATACTAAATAAAAAGAATGAAAGTATTGTTTTCATTCTTTGGGGAAATTTTGCACGTAGTAAAAAGAAGTTAATAACTAATCCTAAACACTTAATTATAGAATCAGCTCATCCATCACCATTATCAGCTTATCATGGCTTTTTTGGTAGTCAACCATTTTCTAAAACAAATAATTTTTTAAGGGAAAATGGAAGAGAACCAGTTGATTTTAGTTAAATTTTAAAATCAAAAATATTATCATCAGTCATATCTTTACCATCAAAGAATGGTTTTGGTTTTATGTTATGAGTAATTGCAACAAGGTTATTTGGAATCTTTCTAATATATTCATTTAATATTGATGTATGATTATTATAATAAATAATACCAGATGTTATTTTTTCATCAATTTCATATAAATCACGTAATGATTCTTTTAAAGAATCATTTTTTTGTAATTCTTTTTCATCATCATATAAATTTTTAATAATATTTTCTGTTTCTTTTAAGATACGATCAATATTAAAATTACTTAATTCTTGATTTTTAATATTTCGATAATCTTTTAAATAATCTTTATTCGTTTTTATATTTTTAGATATAATATCATCTATTTTAGAAATAATATCATATTTTGTTCTTAAATCATTATCAATAATAGATTCGACTTTTTCTATCTTTGTTTTTTCTATAGCTATATTATTATATATTTTAATATATAACATTGCTAATAAAGAAATTATTATTATAAGAATTAATATTATATCCATATGTACCTCATTTATATTATCTTTCTAATAGACATTTTAGCATAAATAATTAATATTGTAAATTTATCTTTTTGTAGTTATAGTTATATTGGTGTTAATATGAAAATAGATGTTTTAAAAGTTGGATATTTAGAAACAAATTGTTACATTCTTAGAAAAGATAAAGAAACTATTATTATTGATCCTGGTGATCAATATGAAGATATAGTAAATATAATTGGTAATTCAAAGTTAGTAGGTATTTTAGTTACACACTATCATGATGATCATATTGGCGCTTTAAAAAGACTAGAAGATCATTATGGAATAAAAGCTAATGCATATCATAATTCTAACATTATCGTTATAGATGTTCCAGGTCATACAAACGATTCTAAAATATTTTATTTTAAAAATGAAGGAATTATGTTTGTAGGAGATTTTATCTTTAAAGGAAGTATTGGTAGGACAGATCTTGGTGGTAATAAAAAAGATATGGCAAGTAGCATTTTAAAAATCCTAAAGTATCCTAATGTTTTAATATATCCAGGACATGGTGATAGTACAACTTTAGATATGGAAAGAGATAATTTAAAATATTTTTATAATTATTTAAAAGTATCAGAATAATCAGGATTATAGTTAATAACTTTATCAAATATTATATAGTTAATATAAAGCATTTTAATTAAATACCATGTGTTATTTATATCGTTATATAGAATTAAATGATCTCTGCCTGACTGTTTTATTACGCCTTCAAAAGTTTTATTAGTTTCTGGACCTGAGTCTGGAAAAGTAGCAAAAACTTTAACTTTCTTTTCTTTATTTAATCTCAAGATATTTTCAATTAAACTACTTTCAAGTGGCATTATAGATTCTGTTCCCATATTAGCTGGTGGAGTATCTTCACCATTTGGGAATGTCGGATTATTATAATATGTTCCGTTCATTATTTTCACCTCGAAATATTATATTTATCTTTATTGCTTTTATGAATGATTTTTTATATAATGTTATAGAAAGGTAAGATAAATATGTTAAATATTAAAGATATAATCATTAGTAAAGATTTATTTAGAAGACTTTTAATAACTATAATAGGTATTTTTATAGTTTCCCTATGTTACAATTTATTTTTATTACCTAATAATTTCGTTGTAGGTGGTATAAGTGGCTTATCTATTATCTTTAATAAAATATGGGGATGGAATGCCGAGTTAGTTGTTTATTTTGGAACCTTTATTTTACTTTTTATCCATATAATAGTTTTTAAAATTAAGGATAGTTTAACTACGATTGTTGGAAGTGTTTTATATCCGGTTTTTATAACTTTAACATCTGGACTTGCCAAGTCTATTGCTCCATACTTCGTTATTGATAATGTATTAATATTATTAATTGTGGCGGCACTGATGTATGGTTTTGGTTTAGGATTAGTTTATAGAAGTGGATTTAATACAGGCGGAAGTGATGTAATAGTTAGTATTTTACAAAAAACTCTCCATATTTCATGTTCAAGTGGTACATTTATAGTACAGTTTGTAATAATATTAATGACCGCATTTTTTATAGGATTTAATGAATTTGTTTATGCAATAATAATTCTTTATATTTATACGACATGTATGGAAAAAGTAATGATTGGTTCATCAACATCTAAAGTGTTTTATGTTCATTCTAAGAAGATAAATAAAATTAAAAAATTTGTTATTGATGAATTACATACAGGCGTAACATTATTAAAAGCTGAAGGTGGATTTTTGAAATTAGAAGAAAATGTATTGATGTGTGTTGTTTCAAATATAGATTATTATTTATTTAAAGAAAGTATTTTGGAAATTGATCCTAATGCCTTTATTGTAATATGTGATTCATATGAGGTAAAGGGTGGAGTTAAGAATCAATTGATTCCGTTTATATAGAAAGAATGATTAAGAAGGTGTTATAATTGAAATTAATTAAAGTAGAACATGCTTATAAAATTTATAAGAATGGTACAACAGCAGTTGCCGATTTAAATGTATCTATCGATAAAGGTGAATTTGTTTTTGTAATTGGATCTACCGGAAGTGGTAAATCAACCTTTATAAAGATGTTATATCGTGAGGAAAAACCAACTAAAGGTAGTGTTATTGTAGGCGGTATTGATGTCTCAAAATTACGTAATTCAAAGGTTTACAAGTTAAGAAGAAAGCTTGGAGTAGTCTTTCAAGATTTTAAACTATTACCTAAGTTGAATGTATATGAAAATGTAGCATTTGCTTTAGAAACTTTAGGATTACCACAAGATGAGATTAGATTTAAAGTTATGAAGGCAATAGAAGCTGTTGGACTAAAAGAAAAGACAAGAAATTTACCTAGTGAATTATCTGGAGGAGAACAACAACGTGTATCTATTGCAAGAGCTATTGTTAATAAGCCAAAGTTGTTGATATGCGATGAACCTACAGGAAACTTAGATCCTGATACTTCTAAAGAAATTATGGATGTTCTTTTAAAAATTAATAAAGAGTATGAAACAACTATAATAATGGCAACACATGATAAAGAACTTGTTAATAGGATGAAAAAAAGAGTACTTGTTATGGAAGATGGAGTACTTGTAAGTGATAGTGAGAAAGGAAGTTATAAAGTACATGAGAGCAATAAGAATTCTAAAAAATAGTATAAGAGATTCATTTAAAAGTGTTTTTCGTAATTTTTCATTATCTATGGCTTCTATTTTATGTACAACTATAACCCTTATTTTAGTAGCGGTTTCCTTATTTCTTTCATATAATGTAAGACAAGTTACTAAAAATTTAGAAAGAGAATTAACAATTGTTGCTTATTTTAAAAGTGATGTCAAAGAAGAACAGGAACAAAAAATCCAAAATGATTTAAAAACTGTACCTGAGGTTGAATCATTTGAATTAAAAACCAAAAATGAGTGGAAAGCTGAAATGATGAATGAAAATGACACCTTAAAGGCAACACTTGCATATTTAGAGGAAAATCCTTTACTAGATTCATTAATTGTTAAAGTTAAAGATGTTAGAGATTTAGCAGAGGTTGCTGAAAAAATTAAAAAATATGATTATGTAACAAGCGCTTCTTATGGAGAGGGTATGGTTGAAAATATCATTAGTATTTTTGATGCTATTAGTTATGGAACAATATTTATTGTTATTGCATTAGTTCTCGTAACTGCCTTCTTAATTGGAAATACAATTAAATTAACAATATTTTCTAGACGTACAGAAATTGAAATTATGCGTTTAGTTGGTGCCTCAAATATGGCTATTAAAATGCCATTTATATTTGAAGGTTTTGTCTTAGGAATATTAGGAAGTATTATACCAATTTTAGCAAGTGTTTATGGATATATTTATTTATATCAAAAAACAGGCGGATATTTATTCACCAAAATTATAACTCTTGCTGAACCATTCCCATTTGTTTTAATTGTATCAGCAATTTTAGTTTTAATCGGTTCTATTGTCGGTATGTTTGGTTCTGCTAAAGCAGTTAGAAAGTATTTAAAAATATGATAAGATTTTTAAAAGGATTATTTATTATATCTTTAGTATTCATATTTGTACCAACAGCATATGCTCGTAATCCAGAAACTTTAGGAGATTTACGAAGTGATTACAATGCTTTAGTTCAAGAGCAAATAAATAACCGTAATAAAACTGAAGCGGAAAAAGCAAATATTGCAACTAATAAAGCAAATATTGCTAAAGCAGAAGAAGATATAGCAACTGCAAAAAGAGAAATGAACGAAGCACAAGAAAAAATTGATGAATCAAATAAGAGAATAGCAGAATTAACCAAAGAAAGTGAAAAAGTATTATTGTATCTTCAACAAATGCAAAGTGAAAATGCTTATGTTGAATATGTATCAGGAGCAAGTACAATTACAGATTTAATTACAAGAATCGCAGCAGTTGAACAAGTTAGTAATCATATTAATAAGACAATGAAAGATCTAGAAAATGAAATCAAGAAAAATGAAGAGTTAAAAATTGAATTAGAAGAAAAAAGAAAAAATTTAGAAGCACAGAAGGTTAAATATGAAGAAAGTATTAAAGCTTCATATAGTAAACTTGATGAGTATGATAAGTTTGCCTTAGATATAGATACTCAAGTTGCTGTTGCTAAGAAAAATCTTGATGGATATGTTGCTTTATGTGAAAAGAATTTAAATGATACTTCTGATAGTGTATATCTTGCAGATTGTTCTAAAGTACCATATAACGGACAATGGTTAAAACCTTTATATTATGGTGTTGTTACAAGTACAGTTCAATACTATCGTTATTTAGGAAGTTTAAGTGGAACACATAATGCAATAGATATTGGTGGTAATCCAGAAGGAACTCCTGTTTATGCAGCGGCTGCTGGAGTAGTAGCCGGTAAAATTTATCATTATTCATGTGGTGGAAATATGCTATATATAAATGTTACTGTTAATGGTCAAAAATATACAACATATTATTATCATTTACTTGATTTTAATGTTGATGTTGGAGATGTTGTTACTCAAGATGATATTGTTGGATATGTAGGCGGAGGATATGGTACATATTGGGATAATTGCTCAACTGGTGCTCACTTACACTTTGGAGTAGCAAACGGATGGTATAATGGTTATAACATTTCATGGAGTAATGTTATAATTCCACCTGGATTCCCAAATCAATATGGATGGAGATTTTATTCACGTACCGATATGTATATAGAATAAGGGATTTAATCCCTTTTTATTTTGATAATCTTTTAACTAAGACATGATAATCATCTTTATATCCTAATAAATTAT
Organism: uncultured Muribaculaceae bacterium; assembly: GCA_964548285.1. Lineage (GTDB taxonomy): Bacteria > Bacillota_I > Bacilli_A > RF39 > UBA660 > Ventrenecus. Next base: position 2,247 of record CAZJQA010000007.1, on the reverse strand, counting down.
ATAATCTTTTATTATTTAGATTAGTATATTCTAATTTAGATACTTCTAATTCTTTCTTATAATACTTAGATATATATTGATTTTCTTTTAAAATATACATCAATAAAGATTTACCTAATCCTCTATTTTGATATTTTTTATCAATAAATATTTCCTCTATATAAAGAGAATTATATCTATCACTTATATATGATGCTCCTACTAATTTGTTATCTATTATTAAACCATATACTAAAAAATTTCTATGTTTAATATTATATTTAAAATATTTAGAATCATTTATATATGGTGGAAAATTAAAAACATTTAAACGCATAGTTTTTAAATTAGATATAGTTTTAGTATTTCTTTTTAATAAAACATATTTAATCATAGAAAATCTCCTTTTTAACTTTTTGTTATTATATCTTATATAAATTAAAAAGCAAGAAATAGTTTAAGTATAATTCTTGCAATTTTAGATAAATCTATATAAAATAGTTTTAGTTTGGAAGTGATAATATGACTTTTACAATGAATATTAAAGAAGAAATATGTAATATTGATTTACCTAGACCAGAAGTTTTTAGTGAATTATATGCGATTATAAGATATGGAAGTAATATATCTGATAAAATTATGTTTATAAATGAAAATGCATCAGTAGCAAGAAGAATATTTAAAGATATTAAATCTTATTTTAATATATCTTGTCATATTATAATTCGTGATCAAAAAAGATTTAGAATGAAAAAAATATATATATTAGAAATTAATGATAATGTTGATAACATATTAGAAGATTTATATATAAAAAAAGGAAACAAAGATATTAAAGTAAATAAAAATTATTTAAATACACATGAAGAAATGATAGCCTTTGTAAGAGGATGTTTTTTAGTGTGTGGAACTATTAGTGATCCTAAAAAGGGAAGTTATCATCTAGAATATGTTTTTGATAAAGAAGAAGATGCTTTATTCTTTAACGATTTATTACATGAAATGAAATTCATGAGTAAGATTATCAAAAGAAAAGGTAAGTATGTTGTATATTTAAAAAATTCAGAAGAAATAAGTGATATGATTAGAATGTTTGAAGCATCTAACGCTTTATTTTATTTTGAAGATATAAGAATTTATAGGGACCATAAAAATATGGTAAACAGATTAAATAACTGTGATATAGCCAATCAAGAAAAAAGTACTAATACGGGACTTAAACAAATAGAAATTATTAATTATTTAAAAGAAAATGATTTAATTGATTTATTAGATGAAAAAACTAAAATAGTATTAGATTATCGTTTAAGATATCCAGAAGCATCATTTAATGAACTTGCAGATATTATTAATAATGAATGTAACATGAATGTTTCAAAATCATTTATTAATCATCATTTTATTAAAATGAAAAAGTTGTTAGAAAATCACGTTAATAATAAATAATTAATAATGGAATAAATATTATATTTTAAGATATAATATTTGTAGATAAGAAGGAAATATTAATGGAAATAAAAAAAATTATAGATGATATGCATATTATAATAAAAGCTTTAACAATATCAGATTATATATTATATTTTTCAGTAGTACTATTAATTATATTAGCGGTTTCATTAATCTATGTTATTAAATGTGAGCCTAAATAATATGATCAATAATACCATATTTTAAAGCTTCTTTACTTGTTAGATAGTGATCTCGATCAGTATCTTTTTTAATTTTATCAAGTGGTTGTTTAGTGTTTATAGCTAAAATTTTATTTAATTTATCTTTTAAATATTCTATATGATCACAAGTTATTTTAATATCAGATGCTTGTCCTTTGATACCCCCAAGTGGTTGATGAATCATAATTTCTGAATTCTTAAGAGAATATCTTTTACCTTTACTACCTGATGAAAGTATTATAGATGCCATGGAAGAACATTGTCCAATACATATAGTTTTAATATCACTTTTAATATAATTCATCGTATCATATATAGCAAAGCCACTTGTAACATTACCACCTGGACTATTTATATATAAAAATATATCATCATTATTTATAGAATCAAGATATAACAATTCACTAACTATAATATTTGCTTTTTCATCATTTATTTCGCCAGTTAGAAATATTATTCTATCAGTTAAAAGTTTTGAATATAAATCATAAAACAACTTTTCATTATTATTATTTTCAAGAACTGTTGGAATCAAATTTATCACCTATATAATATTGTATTATTAGTAACTTGGTTTATTCAATATTTTATAAAT
>CAZJQA010000006.1:0-15314 GCA_964548285.1 uncultured Muribaculaceae bacterium | reverse complement strand
ATATTGGGTATCATTTAGAGGATGAAAAAACACTTTGCATTAAGAATCATTTTTATGTTTTAATGGAATTTGTTAAAGGTAATGAAGTTTTAACTGATGAAATGATGTATTTGGGAATTGTTAAAGATGATAAAAAAGATTATTATCAATCTTTAAAGAATTATTATGAAGATATTAAGTGTAAAGCAACAGATGATGAAAGAATTAAATTTATTAATAATTATTTAAATATAATAGAAAAAGTTATTTAAAAAAATGTGGATTATTAGGAAGTGTGGAATCACTTTCTTTTTTTATATTATTTAGTTTAGTATGTATATCTTCTTTATTTTGATTAATCTTTGTTGTTGTTTTATTAAAAAAATCTTTGATTTTAACAATTGAATCTTGGGCATTTTTTATCATGGGTTTTGATTCTTTATATAGTGGTATTAGTTCTCCAGCTATACCTAAAGTTTTATTAAGACCGTTAATAATTTTTAAAATGAGTAATGGATTTTTTGGTTGCATGTTATCACCTGTTATATTATATGAATTTAAAAACTTTAGACTACAAAAAGATGATAAATCATGTTATACTATATTAAAGTAGGTGAGATGATGAATAATAGTCAAGTATTAAAACCGTTAAAATATCCTGGTCTTGGATTATTCATGACATTCAAAGCGATTTTTGAAATAATCGAAATAATAATAAAATATGCTTTAAGAGGATTTGGTTATATATTTATAAATATACCTGTTTTTCTATGGAAAGAATCAAGTATTAAATTAGAAGCTATTTATAAGAAGAATCAAACAAATATTAGTGATAAGCCTAAAAAGAAGAATATTTTTAATATGGATATTAATGATTTGTTAAAAAACACTTCTTATATGAAAAAGAAAAATTTGGAATATGAGAGAATGAAAGTTTTGTTACAGGAAGAATTAAAAAATAGCGATTCTAAAAGAAGTAAAGAGACTATTGTTTATCGTTTTCAAGCAAGGAAAAATGGTAAAATTGAAAATGGCACTATGAGTGGATATTCTAAAATAGATGTTAATACTTTTTTAGTACAAGAAGGATATGAAGTTTTTCGTATAGATAATAATCAATTAATCGATTTTTTATATGGTCGTAAAAGTGTTTTTGCACCTAAATTAAAAACTAAAGATTTGTTGTTCTGGTTAACTCAATTATCTACTTATATTAAAAGTGGTATATCTTTAGTTGAATCAATAAAAATATTAAATAAACAAATGAATAAAAAAGGTACTTATAAAATGGCTTTTCAATCTATTGTTTATGAGCTTACCATGGGAGAATCTTTTTCAAGTGCTTTAGAAAAACAAGGAACGATGTTTCCACCTTTATTGATTAATATGTTAAAAGCGGCTGAGGCTACAGGAAGATTAGTTGAAACATTAGATGATATGGCTAATTATTATAATGAAATAGATAAAACAAGACGTCAAATGATATCAGCAATGATGTATCCTTCTATTATATTTGTATTTAGTATTGCTGTTGTTTCATTTATATTGATGTATGTAATTCCACAGTTTATGAATTTATATACTCAATCAGGAACAAATATGAATGCCTTAACATTAACAATTATAAGAGCAAGCAATTTCTTAAAAGAAAATATCTTTTTGTTAATATTTTATATAACTGCAATTATAATTATTCTTAATTTCACATATCGTAATGTTAAAGCGTTTAGAAAAGCTACTCAAGTATTTTTTATGAAATTACCTGTAATTGGCAAGATAATTATTTATAATGAAATGACTATATTTACTAAAACTTTTGCATCTTTATTAGCTAATAATGTATTTATAACAGATAGTATAGATATTTTAAGTAAGATTACTAATAATGAAGTTTATAAAGAAATTATGTATAATACTATTGAAAATATTGTTAAGGGTGAAAAAATCAGTGTCGCTTTTAAAGATCATTGGGCAATACCAGATGTTGCATATTATATGATTGTTACTGGTGAATCAACTGGTGAATTAGCCACTATGATGACAAAAGTAAGTAATTATTATCAAGAGTTACATAAAAACTTAATAAATAATTTAAAAGCTTTTATAGAACCTATTATGATAGCTTTTTTAGCAATGGTTGTTGGGGGAATTATTTTAGCTGTATTACTTCCAATGTTTGATATGATGAAGAGTGTATAATATGATAGCAATTTATGTATTAATATTTTTCTTAGGGGCATCATTTGCCTCTTTCTATGGCCTAATAAGTATAAGATTGTTGGATAATAAGTCTATAATAAAACCTGGTTCACATTGTGACTATTGTAAACATAAATTAAAATTTTATGATCTTATCCCGGTAATATCTTTTATCTTTTTAAAAGGAAAGTGCCGTTACTGTGGAAAAAAATTGCTAATTTATGAACCAATAATTGAATTTATGTTAGGTATCTTTACAGTATATATGTTTATAAAATATGGTATTTCTTATGAATTTTTTATGGCTTTTATTTTATTTTCTTTGCTAATAATTATATTTATTACTGATTTTAAAGAGATGATTATATTAGATTCGCCTTTAGTTATAAGTTCAATATTAATTTTTATATTAAAGTGGTATTTTATAAATATTAATGAAGCATTAATTGGTTTGCTTTCTGGATTATCATTATTTTTAATAATGTTCTTTATAGGTTATGTTGGTTCGAAGATTTTTAAAAGAGAAGCTCTTGGTGGGGGAGATATTAAGTTATCTTTTGTAATAGGCTTAACGTTAGGTTTAGAACATGGTTTGGTTTCTCTTATTTTATCAACGTTTTTAGCTTTACCATATTCTGTTTTATCTTTAACTATTAAGAATAATAAAGAAGTTCCTTTTGGACCATTTTTAGTTTCAGCACTAAATATAGTTTTTTGGTTTTATAATAAATTTAGTTATATAATTAGTCTTATATAAAACTCTTTTAAAGAGTTTTTTTATTTAATATAAACACAATATGTTGTATAATGAAACAGGGATGAAAAACAAAGGAGTGTTAATGATGACTTTGATAGATGTAAAAAATGTTATGCTTGGGTATGATAATCATATTGTTATTGATGATATTTCATTTAAAGTTGAAGATGGGGACTTTATATGTCTTGTTGGTGAAAATGGTTCTGGTAAATCAACTCTTGTTAAAGGATTGTTAGGAATAATAAAACCAATAAAAGGGGAAATTAAATATGTTAATTTAAAGAAAAATTTTATTGGCTATATACCTCAAGAAACTTTGACAAATAGAAATTTTCCTGCATCTGTACTAGAAATAGTAATGTCTGGTAATCTAAATAGATGTCTTAAATATTCAAAGAAAGAAAAAGAAAGAGCAATAAATGCTTTAATTAAATTAGATATTTTAAAATTAAAAGATAAGTCTTTTAAAGAATTGTCCGGTGGAGAAAGACAAAAGGTTTTTATTGCAAGAGCGCTTGTATCAACTTCTAAATTATTAATTCTTGATGAACCATCAAATAATCTTGATTATAATTCAAGAACATATCTTTATGCTTTATTAGAAAAGTTAAATAAAGAAGACAAATTAACAATTATCATGATTACTCATGATTTAGATCATTCTAATCTAATAGGTAATAAAATATTAAAATTGGATGGTAGAACATATCATTTTGAGGATACAAAAGATTATATAAAGGAGACTTGTCATGTTAAATAGTTTTATTGAAATGCTTTCTTATGCTTTCTTAAGAAGAGCTTTGATTGGTGGAATATTACTTTCTATTTGTGCTTCACTTGTTGGAGTGTCATTAGTTTTAAGACGTAATTCGTTAATTGGAGATGGACTTTCTCATGTAGCTCTTTTTGGTGTTGCTCTTGCTACGGTTTTAGGATTATCACCTATAGAATTTTCTATTCCAGTGGTATTGTTATTTTCGTTTCTAATAATTAAAACTAATGATTCTAAATTTGGGGGAGATACAATTATCGCGATTATAGCTTCTTCATCTTTAGCTCTTGCTACATTTTTAGTATCTATTAATAAAGGAGTAAATATTGATCTTAATAGTTATTTGTTTGGAAGTATTTTAGCTTTAACTTCTAAAGATTTGTATTTATTGTTATTACTTACGATTATAGTTATTATATTTTATCTATGTGCTTATAATAAAATTTTTGCTATTACTTTTGATTCATCGTTTGCAAAAAGTATCGGTATAAATGTTAATTTATATAATTTCATTTTTTCAACTTTATGTTCATTAGTAATTGTACTTGGAATGCGTTTAACTGGATCATTACTTATAAGTTCACTTATAATATTTCCAACTTTAACAAGTATTTCAATATTTAAAGACTTTAAAAGTGTTATTATTTCATCTGTTATTGTATCTCTAATATCATTTATGATTGGCTTATATTTGTCATATATTTTGTCTGTACCAACAGGATCGACAATTGTTATTGTAAGTTTGATTTTATATTTACTTGCTTTATTTTATAACAATTTGGTTAAGTTGGTATATAAAAAGTAATTTTATTTTAGAAAATGTGATATAATCAATATGTGATTAATATGAAAATAAAAAAATATAGTTTATCATTGTTATTATTTTTCTTTTTGTTTTTTTTAACGTACTATTTTATATTTAAAGATTATTCTTTTAGTGAATTATTAGTATCTTTAAAAAATATAAAACCTATCTATGTTATATATTCTATAATTGCTATGGCATTATGGGCTTTTTTTGAGAGTTTGTATTTAAAAAGAATGCTTTATCATTTGGGATATAAAGTTGGGTTTTATAAAGCTTTTGGTTATGTTTTTACTGAATGTTATTTTTCTGCGGTTACGCCTAGTTCAATAGGGGGTCAACCAGTTCAGATGGTAGAAATGAGTAAGGATGGAATTCCATATAGGGTAAATAGTATTTTGATTCTTTTAACTACATTAATTTATAAGATTACTTTGTTGTTTTTAGCTGTTATTGGTTTTGTTTTATATAAAGATGATCTTTTTACATTTAATAATTTGTTTAATATCCTTGCAATATTTGGATTTATAACAACTATATTGTTGTGTATATTTTTTATTATTTTAGTTTATTCTAAAAAATTGATGCCTTTTTTAATTAAGATAGTATTTAAATTAATGCATTTATTGCATTTTAAAAATGTTAAAGAAAAAGAAGAAAAATTACTTGAAGCAGTTGATGGATATAAAGAATGTGCTGAGTTTACTAGAAGGAATCCTCAAATACTTGTAGAATCATTCTTTATACTTTTATGTCAGAGATTATCAGTGTTAATTATTAGTGTTTTTATTTATTTAGGATTTGGTTTAAGTAGATATTCAATTATGGAAGTATTATCATTTCAAGTGTGGATTACTATAGCAGTTGATTTTACTCCTTTTCCAGGAGGGGTGTTAATATCTGAAAACTTATTAAATGAGGCTAATAAGGTTTTGTATGGTGGTAGTCTTGCAACATCAGGAATGATTATTCTTAGAGCAATAAGTTTTTATGGAATTGTGTTATTTGCTTTTATATATTATTTATTTTTCCATTATTTAAAAAGAAAGCCATGTACAAAATTATAAGTAATAAGCTACATCATTGATGTAGTTTTTTTGTAATATAAAAAAATTGATTAGCAAATGGTATTGACAAGTGCTAATTTGCATATTATAATACGTGTAGCATTTGATAAAAAATGCGAAAGTTGGTGAAGTAATGAATGCTAGGCAAGAAAACATTTTAAGAGAAATAGTTGAGTTTTATATTAAAACTGCTAAACCGGTAGGCAGTAAGTCTTTATGTAAGAAACTTGGATGTTCATCAGCAACTATAAGAAATGAAATGGCATCTTTGGAAAAACTTGGATATATTGAGAAAAATCATATATCATCTGGAAGAATACCATCTGAAAATGGTTATAAGTATTATGTTGCAAATTTAATGAAGCCTAAAGAATTATCTAAGGGTGATGCGATGAAGTTACAAACTATTTTTCAAAATCATGAACTAGCACTAAGTGATGCGATTGAAGCGTGTGTTGAGATTATTAGTGAGATAACAAGCTATACAAGCGTTATGTTGGGAAAAAATAGTTATTCTAATTTTTTACAACAAGTTAATATAATTCCTTTAAGTGATCAAAAGATAGTGGCTATAGTATGTACTGATAAAGGTGTTGTAGAAAACAAACAATTTACATTACCAAATTCAATAAAAATTAATGAGGTTGTTAAAGCATCAGAAATTATTAATAAGATGTTAATTGGAACTCCAATATCTAAAGTTTCAGAAAGACTTGAATATGAAATTAAACCGATTATAGCTGAAAAGATAGAAGCATATGAGACTATATATTCAATATTTTCTAAAACATTTAGTGATTTTCAAGAAAATTCTCATAAAGAAACTATTAGAGTTAAGGGAAGAGAATATTTATTATCTGAACCAGAATATAGTGATGTAAATAAGATTAAAACAATATTAGAGAAATTTGAAGATAAATCATTAATATCTAAAATAGATAATGAAAAAGAAAGTGGAGTTAAAATTTATATTGGTAATGATAGTGATTTTGATAAAGATGTTACGGTTATAAAAACTACATATCATTTAAATGGTACTGAGGGCACTATTGCAATAGTTGGTCCTAAAAGAATGGAATATGATCGTGTTGTTGGGTTATTATCATTTATAAATCAAGAGTTAAATGAAGGTGATGAAAGTGGAAAATAAAGATAAAAAAGTTAAAAAGGAAAAGAAATCTAAAGAATGTCAATGTGATCAAGAATGTCATTGCAATGAAGATTGCAAATGTGGAGAAAAATGTAATTGTAAGGATGAATGCAGTTGCACAGAAAACAATGATGAATTGAAAAAACTTAAAGAAGAAAATCAATCTTTAAATGAAAAAATACTTCGTATAAGTGCTGAAATGCAAAATATGATTCGCCGTAATAATGAAGATCGAGCTAAATTATTAAAGTATGATGGTGAAAACTTCATAACTGAAATTCTTCCAATAATAGACAATTTTGAACAAGCAATAAAAATGGATGATAATAATTTATCTGATGAAGTAAGTAAATTTTTAAGTGGATTTAAAATGATTTATGGAAATTTACTTGAAACATTAAAGAAATATGAAGTAAAAGAAATTGATTGCTTGAATAAAGAATTTGATGAAGATTGTATGCATGCTGTTTTGACAGATAATGATAAAAACTTTGAGGATAACATTGTTTTAGATGTTATGCAAAAAGGTTATATATATAAAGATAAAGTTTTAAGACCTGCCATGGTCAAGGTAAATAATAAGGAGAGTGAATAATATGGCAAAAATTATAGGTATAGATTTAGGTACAACAAATAGTTGTGTAGCAGTATTAGAAGGTGGAAATCCTGTTGTTATTCCAAATGATGAAGGTGGAAGAACTACTCCTTCTGTAGTTGCTTTTAAAAAAGATGAGGTAATTGTTGGTGATCGCGCAAAGCGTCAAGCTGTAACTAATGCTAAAAATACTATTTCATCTGTTAAAAGATTAATGGGTAGTGGTAAAAAAGTTGAAGCAAATTCTAAAGAATGGACTCCAGAAGAAATTTCTGCTAAAATTCTTGGTAAATTAAAAGCAGATGCTGAAAGTTATCTAGGAACAAAGGTTACCGAAGCAGTTATTACAGTTCCAGCATACTTTAATGATGCTCAAAGAACTGCAACAAAAAATGCTGGTAAAATTGCTGGATTAGATGTTAAAAGAATTATTAACGAACCAACTGCGGCTGCTTTAGCTTATGGTTTAGATAAACAAGATAAAAATCAAACTATTTTAGTATATGATTTAGGTGGTGGAACATTTGATGTTTCTATACTTGAATTAGGAGACGGAGTATTTGAAGTTAAATCTACTGCAGGTAATAATAGACTTGGTGGAGATGATTTTGATGAAAGAATTATTGAATATTTAAAAGATTCATTTAAGGATCAAAATGGTATTGATTTATCAAATGATCCAACAGCAATGCAAAGATTAAAAGATGCTGCTGAAAAAGCTAAAAAAGATTTATCTGGTATGAGTACAACTCAAATTAGTTTACCATTCTTAGCACAAAATGAAGAAGGTCCATTACATTTAGAAATGGATTTAACTAAAGCTAAATTTGAAGATTTATGTCGTGATTTATTTGATTCAACATTAGATCCTGTTCATAAGGCTTTAAGTGATGCTAAATTATCTAAAAATGATATTGATGAAGTTATCTTAGTTGGTGGTTCAACACGTATTCCATATATTCAAGAATTAGTTAAAAAGGAACTTGGTAAGGAACCTCATAAAGGAGTTAACCCTGATGAAGTTGTTGCTATGGGTGCCGCTATCCAAGGTGGTGTATTAACTGGTGAAGTTGATGATTTAGTTTTACTAGATGTAACACCATTATCTTTAGGTCTTGAAACATTAGGTGGAGTTATGACTGTTTTAATCCCAAGAAACACAACAATTCCAACTAGTAAGACACAAATATTCTCTACAGCAGCTGATAATCAACCTGCAGTTGATATTCATATTTTACAAGGTGAAAGAAAGATGGCTGCAGATAATAAAACATTAGGAAACTTCCAATTATCTGATATTCCACCAGCACCAAGAGGAGTACCTCAAATTGAAGTTAAATTTGATATTGACGCTAATGGTATTGTTAATGTTAAAGCTAAAGATTTAGGAACTAACAAAGAACAATCAATTACAATTACATCTAATACAAATTTAACAGATGAAGAAGTTGATAGGATGATGAAAGAAGCTGAAGAAAATAAAGAAGCTGATGAAAAGAAAAAAGCAGAAGCTGATGCTAGAAATGATGCTGATTCAATGATCTTTACAACTGAAAAGGCAATTAAAGATTTAAATGATAAAGTTGATGCTAAAGATAAAGAAACTGCTGAAGAAAAAATTAAAGAGTTAAAAAAATCTTTAGAAGGAAATGATATTGAAGATATTAAAAAGAAAACTGAAGAATTAAAAGAAGTATCTATGAAATTAGCATCTAAAGTATATGAAGAAGCAAGTAAAAATGCTCAAGCAAATCAAAATGATACAAATACATCTAATGATAAGCCAAAAGATGATGTTGAAGAAGCAAATTACGAAGAAAAATAAGGTTCTAGGAAACTAGAACTTTTCCATATGAGGGAGAAATATGAGATACAAAAATCGTGATGAAGTACCAGAAAAATATAAATGGGATTTAACTGATTTCTTTAAAAGTGATAAAGAATTTAATGATGAAATTATAAATGTTAAAAATATGATTCCTAATATCAATAAATATAAAGGATGTACAAAAGATAATAAACAATTGTTAAGTTATTTGGATGATACAATAAAAATAGAGACTATTTTAGAAAAATTATATATATATTCATATTTAAATAATGATGTAGAACTCGGTAATTCTAAATGGATAAATAATAAAAATATTATTGAAGATTTAATGAATGAATATAATGTTGCAAATAGTTTCTTTAATCCTGAGTTATTAAAATTAAATGAAAAAGAATATAATAATTTATTTTTAAATGTAGATCTTTTAAAATATAAAGCATTATTAGATAATATATATCGTTATAAAGGACATGTATTAAGTTCTTTTGAAGAAGAAATAATTAGTAGATTAGAAAATTCAACAAATATTTTTGAAGATGCTTCATCTACTATGTTAAACAAAGAACATAATTATGGAAGTGTTAAAATAGGTAATCAAAAAGAAATAATTACACCAACTAATTTACGTAGTTTATTGAAAAATGAAGATATTAAAATCAGAAGAAAAGTATATCAAAAATATAATAATAAATTAGATGAATATGGTGATACATCAGCAGCATTTTTAAATGGATATGTTAAATTAAATAATGAAGTTTCCAAGATTCATAATTTTAAAAGTGCGTGGGATGAAAAACTATTTAGTTTGCAGTTAACAGAACAATGTTATGATGCATTAAAAGAAACAGTTTTAGATAATGTTGATGTTCTTCAAAAATATTTAGATGTGTTTAAAGATACTTTAGGATTAAAAAAATTACATTTATATGATTTGAATTTAGATATAGCTAATAATAAAACAAAATATTCTATTGAAGAAGCTCAAGATTTAACATTAAAAGCTGTAAAAGTTCTTGGTAAAGAATATTATGAATTATTTAATAATATTTTTAAAAATCGTTATATTGATTATGCTTGTTATAAAGGTAAATGTTCAGGAGGATATTCATTTAAACCATCTGAACTTCCTTCAAGAATTTTGATGTCATATAATGATGATTTAGAGTCTATATCGACTATTATTCATGAGGGTGGACATAATGTACATGGTGAGTTTTTAAGCGCTAATAATGATGTTATATATCGTGAAGTTTCTACTTTATTAAGTGAAGTAGCGTCTTTAACTAATGAATGTTTATTATCTTATTATCTTATTAATAATGGTTCAAAGGAAGAACAAATTAGTGGTATATCTAATTTAATAAATGTTGTAATATCTAATTTATTTGGTTCTGTGAGAGAGGGAATAATCGAACAAGAATTTAATAATTATGTATTAGATGGTAATACTTTAACTAAAGAATATTTAAATAAGCTAACTCTTGATTCTTTAAAGAAGTTTTATGGAAATAAAGTTTTATTAGATGAATCTAATTCTTATAGTTGGATGCGTCGAAGTCATTATTATATGAATTATTATTTATTTAATTATGCTTTTTGTATTTCAGTTGCCTTATATGTTTCAAAATCTATTTTAGATAATAAAGATAATATGCTTGATAAATATCTTGAATTCTTAAAAATTGGAAGTGATGTAACTCCAATAGAAGCATTTAAGGTATTGGGAATAGATTTGGAAGATAAAAAAGTATATCAACAAGCAATAGATAATTTTAATGAGTTAATAGATGAACTTGTTAAAAGAAAAGAGGTGTAACAATGAATAATAAAAAAGATTATTATGAATTACTTGGGGTTTCAAAAGATGCATCTGCAAGCGAAATTAAATCGGCTTTTAGAAAACTTGCAAAAAAATATCATCCAGATAATAAAGAAACTGGTGATGAAGCAAAGTTTAAAGAGATTGGTGAAGCTTATGCTGTTTTAAGTGATGAAAATAAGCGTCGTCAATATGATCAATTTGGGTCAGCTGCTTTTGATGGTTCAAATGGTTTTGGAGGATTCGATCCTGGAGATGTTGATTTAAATGATATTTTAAGAAGTGTCTTTGGTGGAGGTTTTTCTGGAGGATTTTCCAGTGGTGGATTTGGATTTGATGACTTTTTCGGAGGAAGTACAAGAAATACTAATCGTGCTCGAAAAGGTAAAGATACATTAGTTAGAATTGATTTAACTCTTGAAGAAGCTGCATTTGGTATTGATAAAGAAATTACATTGAATTTAAATGATACATGTGATAATTGTAATGGTGTTGGTGGTTTTGAAGAAAAAACATGTGATTACTGTCATGGTAATGGATATGTTGTAACTGAGCAACGAAGTATTTTTGGGGTAATGCAAAGTCAAAGTGTTTGTCCTAAGTGTAAGGGTTCTGGTAAGACATTTAAAAGTGTATGTGAAAAATGTTCTGGAACAGGACAAGTTCGCAGAAAAAAAACAATCTCTGTTCATATTCCTGAAGGTGTTGAAACAGGACATCAATTACGTATGACTGGAAAAGGCGAAAGTGGAATAAATGGTGGACCCAATGGTGATATCTATTTAGAAATTAATGTTAAAGAAAGTTCATTTTATAAAAGAGATGGTAACAATTTATACATTCATATGCCAATCACAATTACTGACGCTATTCTTGGATGTAAAAAAGAAGTTCCAACTATTTATGGAAATGTTATGATGGAAATTAAACCAGGAACTCAAAATAATACTAAATATAAATTGCGTGGTAAGGGAATTAAAGGTGTTAATTCTATTATGAAGGGTGATCAATATGTAATAATAGATGTTATGATACCAGATAAATTAACACGTGATCAAAAAACCTTAATAAAAGAATTATCTGAAACAGATTTAGAAACAAATATTGAATTTAAAGAGTTTAAGAAAAATATATAGATTTATGAGTAAGACATTGTCTTACTTTTTCTTTTAAAAGAAGTCTATTTATAGTATAATTTTCATGGTGATGTTTACATGAAACAAGAAAATATTAGAAACTTTTCAATCATTGCCCATATAGATCATGGAAAAAGCACTTTAGCAGATAGAATACTTGAAAAAACAGGAGCTTTAAGTGCAAGAGAAATGAAAGATCAGTTTTTAGATAGTATGGATCTTGAAAGAGAACGAGGAATTACAATAAAATTGAATTCAGTCTCTTTAAAATATAAATATAATAATGAAGAATATCTTTTGAATTTAATTGATACTCCTGGACATGTCGATTTTTCTTATGAAGTATCACGTAGTTTAGCAGCATGTGAAGGGGCTATACTGGTTGTTGATGCCACTCAAGGCATTGAAGCTCAAACTTTAGCTAATTTATATTTAGCTTTAGAAGATAATCTTACAATTATTCCTGTTATTAATAAAATAGATCTTCCAAATGCTAATATTCCTTTAGTAAAAGAAAGTTTAATTAAAACTTTAGGTTTTAAAGATGAAGATATTATCCTTTGTAGTGGAAAAACCGGTGAAGGTGTAGAAGATTTGTTAGAATCAGTTATTAAAAATATTCCAGCACCTCAAAATCATGATAGTGAACCATTAAGTGCTTTAGTTTTTGATTCTTATTTTGATTCGTATAAAGGGGTTGTTGGATTAATAAAGGTTGAAAAAGGAGTTCTTAAAGTTAAAGATAAAATTAAATTTTTTACATCAAATAAAGAATATGAAGTTGTAAATATTTTTAAACATAATCCTAAGGAAGAAGAAGTAAGTACTCTTCGTAGTGGTGAAGTTGGTTATTTTGTTGGTAGTATTAAGGACTTGTTAGAAATTAAAGTTGGTGATACTTTAACTCATATAGATAATCCTTGTAAAGAACGTATAAAAGGTTATAAAGAGATGAAACCAATGGTTTATTCAGGGGTGTTTCCAATTGAACCAAATAAATATGATGCTTTGAAAGAAGCTTTTGAAAAATTAAAGTTAAATGATGCTTCTTTAACTATTGAAAAAGAATCATCTACTTCATTAGGATTTGGTTTTAGAGTAGGTTTTTTAGGCTTGTTACATATGGATGTAATAAAAGAAAGATTAGAGCAAGAATTTGGTTTAAATATTATTATAACTAGTCCTAGTGTTATTTATAAATGCTATTTAACTAATAAAGAGGTATTAGAAATAGATAATCCTAATTTATTACCAAATATGGAAAATATAGCTAAAATTGAAGAACCGTATATATACACAAGTATTTTAGTTCCGGCTAATTATGTTGGTGGGATTATGACTTTATGCCAAAATAAACGAGGTATTTATAAAAATATAGAATATATTACAAGTGATAGATGTAATATTCATTATGAAATACCTTTAGGAGAAATTGTTTATGATTTTTATGATAAGTTAAAAAGCATTACTGAGGGATATGCTTCATTTGATTATGATTTAATTGGATATAAAGAATCTAAACTTGTAAAATTAGATATAATGTTAAATGGCGAAAAGGTTGATGCTTTAAGTTCAATAGTTCATAAAGACTTCGCATACGAACGTGGTCGTAAGATTACAGAAAAACTTCGTACTATAATTCCTCGAGGATTATTTCAAATTAATATTCAAGCAAGTATTGGGTCAAAAGTAATTGCCCGTGAGACACTTTCTCCAATGAAGAAAAATGTTTTAGCTAAGTGTTATGGTGGAGATATTTCTCGTAAAAGAAAATTACTTGAAAAACAAAAAGAAGGGAAAAAACGTATGAAGATGCTTGGAACAGTTGAAGTTCCAAGTGAAGCTTTCATTGATATTTTAAGTGAATAGTATGATAGAAAGTGTATATATTCATATTCCTTTTTGTAAAAATATATGTTCTTATTGTGATTTTTGTAAGGTTTTTTATAATAAAAATTGGACAAAAAAATATCTTTCTGCTTTAAAAAAGGAAATTATTGATCGTTATAATAAAGAAACAATTAAAACTATATATTTTGGTGGTGGAAGTCCAAGTTCTTTATCTTTAGAAGAACTAGATATTTTATTATCTTACATATATTTATTTAATCTTGATTATAATCCTGAAATAACTTTTGAATGTAATTTAAATGATATAAATAAAGATTTATTAAAGATATTAAAAAACTATAACGTTAATCGTTTAAGTATTGGAATTCAAAGTTTTAATGAGGATAATTTATTAATTTTGGGTAGAGAACATACCTATAAAGAAGCAAAGGAAAAGATAGCTTTATTAAGAAGTATGGGATTTAATAATATAAATCTAGATTTAATGTATGGTATAAAAGGACAAACTATTAAATCATTAAAAGAAGATTTAAAGCTTTTTAAAAAGTTAAAACCTGAACATATCAGTACATATAGTCTTATATTAAATGATCATACAATTTTAAGTGTTAATAAAGAAGAAACTATTTCTGAAGATTTAGATTATCAAATGTATAAAACAGTATGTAAAAGTCTTAAAAAGTATAATCATTATGAAATAAGTAATTTTGCTTTAAAGGGTTATGAATGCAAACATAATTTAACATATTGGAATAATGAGCATTATTATGGTTTTGGTTTATCAGCATCTGGTTATATAGATTCAATTAGATATACTAATACATATAATTTAAGAAAATATTTAAATAATAATTATCAGGGAAATGAAGAGTTAATTTCAAATAAAACTAATATGGATAATGAGATAATGTTGGGATTAAGAAAGATAAAGGGAATTAATGAAAAACAATTTTTTGATAAATTTAAATGTAATATTAAAGACGAATATCCAATTATGCCTTTATTAAAGAATAAAGATTTAATAGAAAAGGATGGATATATATTTATACCTCTAGATAAAATATATATTCTATATGAAATTTTATTAAAAATGATATAGAATATTTTGATTATAATTATCCATATTAAAAGTGGTGAAATTATGAAAAAAATATTCTTTTTTTTGTTTTTGTTAATTCCTTTTAATGTATTTGCTTCATCTTTAGAAGATATAGAAATTTTAAATGGAAGTATAAGTCAAACATTTACAAGTGATAATAATTATTATTCTGTTGATCTTGATAGAGGAGAAAATAAACTTAAATATAACTATAAATTAAAGGATGAAAATAGTAATATAAAAGAAGTATGTGA
>CAZJQA010000005.1:0-19281 GCA_964548285.1 uncultured Muribaculaceae bacterium | reverse complement strand
TTTTATGCATAATTTTTATTTGTGTTAATAAAATCTATATTAATAATATTTATTAGACATATTTTATCTTGATTTTTATATAAAAATCTCGTATACTTATATACAAGAGTAGGAGATAAATTATGAAAAATAAAAAGAATGGTTTTACATTAATAGAATTACTAGCAGTAATTGTAGTTTTGTCGTTGTTAATGTTGGTAGCAAGCACAAATGTTTGGGATTTATTAACAAAAGCTCGTAAAAGAACATTTAAAAATGAATTCTTAAGTTTATTAGAATCAGCTGATATGCAAGCTTCAATTGATATGATGGATGGTTCCAAACTTGTTAAAAATGGATCTTGTTATTGTTATGCTATTGGAGATCTTTCAACTTTTACCAATTCTAAAAATTATAAAGGAAATGTATGTGTTTGGAAAGACGAAAAAGGTTTATTGCATTTAATAGGCACAATGGCTAATGATGAATATATGATAGTTGAAAAAACACGTGATCTTAAAGAAGAAGATGTAGTTTCATTTACAGCAATTGATACTTCAATTAATGCTGCTGGATCAAGTAAAGCTAAGACTGGTGTTAATGTTAGTACTTGTAAGCATGGTCATACTACTTAATTTAAATTATTAATTAAGTAACCATATTTATTATAGTATTTTTGAATTAACTTTGTTATTTTAACAAAGTTTTCTTTTGTGTAAAAACCAGCTAATTCATTATAGTTAACTAGATTTGGATTTTTAAGGATATCTAAATAGTTATTTTTAACATAAACATATGTTTTTCTTAATTCTACTTGATTTAAAAACATGCCTTCTTTGTTAAGAAATGTCTCTATGTCTTTTAAACTTAAATTATACATAAAATTATTAATTATATTAATCATATCTTCACCTAATAAATAGTATGATTTATTTATATTTTTAGAATACTAATAATGGTGAATTATATGAAAATAAAGATTTTATTAGCAATTATCTTTATCGGTATGTCATTTATAGTATATGATATTAATAATAGTAATAAAATGTATTATGAAAATTTACTAAAGTTAAATATGGAAAAAACAACTTTAGGAATGCAACCTAAAAGAGGACGTATATTGGATATTAATAATAAAGTGTTAATTGATAATGAAGAAGTATATAATATTGGTTATCATAAGAGTTTATATATAAGTATTGAAGAAGAATTAAGTATAGCTAGTGTTTTGTCTAAGTATGTTAAGAATTATAATTTGAGTGATGTAGAATTAAAACATTATTATTTGGATACTAATGATAATGGAATAAATTTAATATCAACTAAAGAATGGGATTTATATGATAAACGTAAACTAAATGAAGATGATATTTATAAAATGAAGATGATTCGTATAACTCCTCAATTATTAAATTATAGTGAAGAAGAAAAAAAGATTATATATGTTTATACCTTAATGAATAAAGGATATAACTATGATGATAAGATTATATTACATGATTTGACTATAGATGAAGTGAAGGAAATATTAGATTTAAATATTCCTAATATTAAGGAGATAATAACTTATAAAAGAGTATATCCATATGAAGAAACTATTAAAAGTATTTTAGGTTATATAGGTAATATTACTAAAGAAACTAAAGATTATTATTTGAATAAGGGATATAGTTTGGATGATTATGTTGGAGTAAGTGGTTTAGAAGAACAATATGAATCTTTGCTTAAAGGAAAAAAGGCTAAATATTTTATAAATTCAGATAATACATTGAGTAAGATTGAAGATGAAGTATTAGGTAATGATCTAATATTAAATATTGATATTGATAAAGTATTGTTTTTAGAACAGACTTTAAAAGATGAGTTATTATTAGCAAGAACATATAAGAGTGCGACATATTTTAATCATACTTATGCATTAATAAGTGATCCTAACAATGGCGCTATAATCGCGATTGTAGGTATAAAATTAAATGATGATAATACTTTTTCAGATATTAGTATAAATGCTTTTACTGAAAGCTATGCTATGGGGAGTATTGTAAAGGGAGCTAGTATGAGTGTAGGGTATTTAAATGACGCTATTGATATTGGTAAAATGGTTAAAGATTCATGTGTTAAATTGTCTAATGAGACACCAAAGTGTTCCTATAAATATCTTGGGTATGTTGATGATATAACGGCTTTGAAGACATCAAGTAATTATTATCAATTTATAACCGCGATAAAAGTTACAGGTAATAATTATATTTATAATATGAAATTTATGCCCACTTTTAAGGATTTTGAGCTATATCGTGAAATATTTAGAAAATATGGTTTAGGAGCAAAGAGTAATATTGATTTTCCAATAGAGTATACGTGAATAAAAGGAGAAAAAGTTGCCGGAGATCTACTTTTAAATCTTTCTATAGGTCAATATGATACTTATACGCCAATAAGTTTAATATCCTATATTAATACTATTGCAAATTATGGTAATAGATATGCTTTAAGGTTAAAAAAAGAGGATTATAAATTGTTTGTTGATCAGGTTCCTTTAGAAAGTAAGTATTATGATCGAATTACAGAAGGACTATATGAAGTTTTTCATGGTGGTACAGCAAGTTATTATGTTAAGGATTCTTTAAATGCAGTGGGTAAAACTGGTACAAGTGAAACTTTTATTGATACTGATAATAATGGAATTATTGATAAGAGTATTATTAATAATAGCTTAGTTTTTTACTATCCCAAAGAGAAACCTAAATATTCTATTGCTATTTTAGCACCTTATATAACAACTTCCGATACAAATTATCCTTTTACGGCAAAAGTTAGTCGAAAAATTACAGATTATCTAGAATAATTTAGAAAAATGTTTTATACTATACCTAAGAGGTGTGGTATATGAAATTATTTTCTATTTATAAGAATAAAGAATCTAAAAATGGTGTTATTTATTCAGGAATCTTGTTATTACTTGGAATA
Source organism: uncultured Muribaculaceae bacterium (assembly GCA_964548285.1). GTDB lineage: Bacteria > Bacillota_I > Bacilli_A > RF39 > UBA660 > Ventrenecus. Next base: position 16,332 of record CAZJQA010000005.1, on the reverse strand, counting down.
GTTTTTCTTTTAAACAAGTTTATTAACTTATCGTTTGAAGTTATGTTTATGATATTTCTTGGTGTCTATGGAATTGTGTCTTTATTAAAATATTTTACGTATAAGGATAAGAAGGATTATAGTAATATTTATAGTTTTGTTGTATCATTAGTTCTACTTATTGCTTCTTCGATACCAAAAATGGATGGTTTTAACAAGATAATTTATCTTTTCATTTTTAGTTTAGTCATTGCTTTAGTAAAACTTAAAAAAGCTGATTTTTATCATGATCGTAAGAGTAAAGTATGGAGTATTGAAGTATTATCTTTAATAGTATTTTTAATAAATTCTTTTATATGTGGGGTAAATTTATTATATTATAATAATGCTTTAGTATTTGCTTATTATGTGTTTATTTTGAGTATTATTGAAATTTCTGATGCTTTAATAATTAATATTAGTAAAGGAAAATTAAAATGAGAAAAGTGGATGATTTTACAGATTATAAGTTGTTAGATATTTCACATTATGAAAAGTTAGAAGATTGGAAAGGAATTATATTAAGAAGGCCTGAACCAACAGCAATTTGGACTATTGAGGAATTAAAGTTATGGAATGATACTCATGCAACATATAAAAGAAGCAATGAAGGAGGAGGTCATTGGGAGATTAATAAAAAAGTTCCTGATACCTTTAATGTTTCTTATCATGATTATAAATTCAATTTAAAATTAATGGGTTTTAAACATACTGGGTTATTTCCTGAGCAAGCAACAAATTGGAATTTGTTAGAAGATACAATAAAAAAAAGTAATAGACATTTAAAAGTATTAAATCTTTTTGCATATACTGGAGCGGCTAGTGTGGTAGCTTTGAAAAATGGTGCTAGTGTAGTTCATGTTGATTCATCAAGAGGAATGGTTGACTGGGCAAAAGAAAATGTTAATTTAAATAAATTAGGTGATAAAGATATTCATTATTTTGTAGATGATGTTAAAAAATTCGTAAAGCGTGAGATAAGACGTGGTAATAAGTATGATATCATAATTATGGATCCTCCATCTTTTGGACGAGGAAGTAAAAATGAAGTATGGAATATTGAAAAAGATTTATATGATCTTGTTAATGATACAACAAAACTATTAAATAATGATTTTAAATTATATATGATAAATTCTTATAGTACAGGTTTATCAAGATATATTATGGAAGATTTATTATATAAAACGGTTAATAAGGAAATAAAAGGTGTTATTTCATCTGATGAAATAGGAATACCAGTTTATAAGAGCAATATAGTTTTACCATGTGGGGCTACTAGTATATGGCAAAACTTAGAGGATTAAAAGCATAAATATTTATAATTTACCAGGGGATTTGTATGAAGTTAGAGAATGAAATTTATACTATTTTTATAGATAATAAAAGATATGATTTAAATGTTATAGATATGATTAATTATGTTAATCAACCTTTAAAAACATTAGTAACAGATTGTCGTAGTAGAAGAAAGAATAAGATTAATAATATACCTAAAGATGATTATTTATACGCAGTTAAAAGTTTAATAAATGATTATAATTTAAATGAATATTTAAGTGAAAGTGCTAAAATGTTTATTAAGTCATTATTACAAAATAGGGTATATGATTTAGAAGCAAAAAATACTTATTTAGATACTAAGGAAACTTTATATCAAAATATTTGTTTAGATGAATATTTAGTAAATACTATTTTAAAAGATATAGATGAATATGATAGTAAATTAGAAAAAGCTATTATTATTTATATTAATATGTGTAAGGTTTTTAGGTATGATGAAGAATATTTTATTAATAATCAAGATAATAGTATTGTAACTAAACATTCTGATATTAATTATTTGAATGAATTATCATTAAATAATAATTCTATAGTTTGTTATGAGTTTAATATTATATATGAATATTTATTAAATAAATTAGGTATTAATTTTGAAACAATTTATAAAAATGATTTAAATAATAGTTATGGTAAAGGACATGCTTATTTAAGATTTAGATGTGATAAATATATAATAGAAGCAGATTCTGTTAGAGGTATAATAGATGGTGATTTAACAAGAATTAAGTTAAAAGGTAAACTTAATGGTTTAAAATGTTTAAATAGTAATGAAGATACAGTAAAAGAATTTAATGATATTTTAGACTCGTTATATAAAGAAGAGAAAGAAATTAATATTTTTCAGGAATTAAATTTAGATGAAAAGATTAAATTGTTTTTAGAAAAGTCTACTCAAGGTAATTATAATAATATTGAATTTGATGCTTATCTTATAAAGCTATATAAGGAAATATTTGAAGTTTATGAAAGATTAAATGATGTAAAAATTAATATTGTGTGTTATCAAAATGATGGTAAGAAAAGAACGTTAGGAATACTTTCAGTACTTAATGAAGAAGAAATATACTATTATGTTATTAGAAGTGGTAATAAACCAGTTTTAATGAGTTATAAAAAAATGAAACAACTATTTGATGATAATATCTTTAGTTATATTAAAGTAAATAGATATGAAATACCAGGTATAGAAAATAAAAGAGATATTATTACAAGGAAAAGAGAGTTAATAATAGAATAAGATATAGAGGAGTTAAAATGAATGAGTATTTAAATTTAGATATAAATAATATAGATAAGGAGCATATTTGTTGCGCAATAGGGGATCCTAAACATCAAGAAGGTGTTAATAAGAAGAAAGAATGGATTAAAAAGAAATTTAAGGATGGACATGTATTTCGAAAATTAAATGCAAGAGGAAAGTGTTTTATTGAGTATGAGCCGTTAGAAACAGCATGGGTTCCTATAGATGGTAAAAATTATATGTATATTTATTGTTTATGGGTAGCTGGAAGTTTTAAAGGAAAAGGAATAGGAAAAGAGTTGTTAGAATACTCTATTAAAGATGCTAAAGATAAGAAAATGAGTGGTATATGTACCTTAGTATCTGAAAAGAAGAAACCGTTTATAGGTGATAAAAAATTCTTTGAACATTATGGGTTTAAAGTTATAGATAAAGTTAATGATTATGAATTAATGGCATTACAATTTGATGATGGAGAAGTTCCTAAGTTTAATGATAATGTAAGATTAATGAAAATTGATAATAAAGACTTTACTATCTATTATTCTAATGAATGTCCATATGTTGAATATGAAGTAAAAGAATTAACTGAATATGCTAAAGATAAAGGAATTAAGTTAAATTTTATTAAAATTGATTCATTAGAAAAAGCAAAAAATGCACCATGTATATTTAATAACTGGGCAAATTTTTATGAAGGTAAATTTATTTCTAATACAATCTTAAATGCTAATGCTTTATCAAAATTATTAAAGTGATATAAAAAAGGAAGAAATTATTTCTTCCTTTTTAGCTACTTAGAAGTGTTGTTTGCTTTTAAACTTGATATTTGATTAGCTATATAATTAGAATATTTAGTTTTTAATTCATTATCATTAATTTCCATTCCGTAAGACTTACGTAGTTCATCTAAGGCTGTAATATCAATTGTTTTGTCATTTTTTCTTTTATCATTAGCTAATGTTTCATATATACTATCTTTAGAATCATCATAAGATTTTTTTTCACTAGATGACTCACGATAAATAACATGATAACCTAATTCAGTTGTAATAATATCCTTTGAATATTCACCATCTTTTAAATTACGTGCAGATTTTAATAATTCATCGTATGAACTAGTTAAACTTCCTGTATTAATAGATCCTAATGAACCACCATTATCTTTTGTTGCTTCATCTTCTGAATATTCTTTAGCTAATTTTTTGAATTCTTCAGCTTTGTTTTCTGCTTCATCTAATTTTTTGATAATTTCATTAATTTTATTTTTAGCTTCATTTTCTAGTTTAGTTTTTTCTTCACTAGATGTATCTTTTTTTACTCCAGTAGTAATTAAGATATGACTTACTTTAATATCTCCATAAATATTTTTTTCATAATATGATTTAGCTTCATCTTCAGTAACTAAAGTTTTTGCATAATCTTTAATAGCGTATTCCTTTAAATTGCTTAGATATAGATTGTTTTGATATGCTTCTGTTGAACCAAAATAATTGATAATTGTTTCTTCGCCATAGGTATCAATCATTGATTTTAATGTGCTTTTAGCATTCTTTAAAGCTTCATCTTTTTTAGAACTATATTTTGATTCTAATATTCTTTTATCCATTAAATTAATCATGCTTTCAAGTCCTGCAGTTTCTTTCATGTCTTCATATAATTCATTCGCAGATACACTTGAAACATCTTTTAAATTAACAACTGAACCACTTCCGTCACTTAAAGTAGGGTTATTTCCGCAGCTGCATAGTAGTAGGGAACAAACACCTAACATTGTTATTTTTTTCCAATTTTTCATTTTAACTCTCCTTTAAACATACTAATTATAACAACTTCTAATAAGTCTTGCAATAAAATAAATATATTTCATCACCAAATAAAACAATTACCATAAAATATTAATGAAAAGATAAATAAAGGAGGAAATATATTATGAACTACTGTGGAGAAAACGGCTTAGGACCTGCAATCATATTAGTTTTATTCATTCTATTAATTCTAATAGTCGGAGCATTTATCTAATAAAAGGGAGGTGAAAATTATGTGTTGCATCAAAAATAAATCTAATGTCTTTCAAAATAATGCTTTTATTATTTTAGTATTATATATTTTACTTGCTATTATATTAGGAGGTATCTTATTCTAAAAAGAGCCTCTTTTTTCTTGTATTTTGATATTATTTTTTTTATAATTGTTATAGTAAGGGTGACTAGTTATGTTTGGAAATATTATTAATTCTACTGGTAGTAAAATATATGTTTTAAATAAAACACATAAAGTATTATTAAATTATAAAGAAGTACATGTTGTTTTTGATGAAGGAAATCATAAATTTGTTGGTCAAATTGATAATGTTACCGAAGATAGTTTTTCAATAAGTATATTAGGTGAAATTATTAATAATAAATATCAATCGGGATTTTTTAAAGGACCTAAAGAAAATACTATTCCTCGTGTTATAAATGGTTATGAATTATCTTTAATAATTGGTAAACAAGATTTAAATGATAATGGTACTTTGTTAATTGGAAAATCTGTTTTATATCCTAATTTTAATGTAACAGCTAAATTAGATACCTTTTTTTCTAATCATTTTGCTATTATAGGCAACTCTGGAAGCGGAAAGTCATGTGGCGCGGCAAGAATATTACAAAATCTTTTTTATAGTAAAATTCCTCCTAAAAAAGCTCATATAGTTTTGTTTGATGCTTATGGAGAATATGATAATGCTTTTTCTAAACTTAGTTCTATACCTCAAATTAATTATCGTAGTTATAAAAATAGTACACTTGATGAAGCAAATGGTATAAGTATTCCGCCATATTTTTTAGATGCTGATTCTTTAGCAATTTTATTAGATATTGATGATTCTAATCTTATACCAATACTTGAAAAAACTTTACAATATGTAAATGTCTTTAAAAGTAATACACCAAAATCAGCTGAATACAAGAACAATATTTTAGCTTCATCTATATTAGAAATATTATTAAGTGGGAAAAAGGCTAGTCAGATTCGTGATCAAATATTATCTATACTTAATAAGTTTGGAACAGATGAAATAAATGAATCTTCTGAAATTAAAGAATTAGGATATTCAAGAACTTTAAAACAATGTTTGAATTTAGATGGAGATGGTAAAATTAATGATATCTCTAAAGTTATAGATTTTTTAAATAATTATAAAAAGTTAAATATTTCTAAATATGATGTTACTGCTGATATTACTTATACTTTAGAAGATATTTATGATGCTTTAGATTTTGCTTTATTATCTGAAGGAATATATACTAATAGTAAAATGTATGAGTCATCATCTGTTTTAAAAACACATTTGTATCAAATAATAAATAGTCCTTTTAAAAAATATTTCGTATATAATGATATAATCAGTAAAGAGGAATATATTAGAAGAATGTTTTTAACAAAGTCTAATGAAGAAGCTCAAATAATTAATATATCTTTAGATTCATTAGATGATCGATTAGCTAAAATACTAACAAAGTTGTATTCTAAATTATTTTTTGAATATGTCACTAGTTTATCTAATCGAGGTTCATTTCCAATTAATATAATATTAGAAGAAGCTCATAGATATGTGAATGATGATAAAGATCGTATAGTAATAGGTTATAATATATTTGATAGAATTACTAAAGAGGGTCGCAAATACGGGTTGTTAATGGGCTTTATTACTCAAAGACCTAGTGAACTATCGCAAACAAGTTTATCACAATGTTCAAATTTTTTGGTGTTTAGATTATTTCATCCAGAAGACTATAACATGATAGATAGAATTACAAATGGTTTAACAAATGATAGCCTTGATAGATTAAAAAATTTAAGAAATGGAGTAGCTTTAGCTTTTGGAAATGCCTTTTCGGTTCCTTTTCTAGTTTCAATTGATTTGCCTGATCCATTACCATTAAGTAATAATGTTAAAATTAGTAACACTTGGTATAACTAAGTGTTTTTTTATAAAAAAAATATATACCTTAGTAGGTATATATTTCATATGGAGTTTTTTCAGTTCCATTACCACTTTTGTAAAGAGAATCGGTTGGAATAGAAATAACTAAACGTAAATCTTTCTTAACATTAGCATATTCTAATACAGTATATCCAGCTTGGTGAACTCCATAAACTTTAGAAGAATTTTCGGTATCACCATTTAATAGCCACCATTTATTACTTGCTTTAGCTAGGTAATTATAATTAGAACAATTTCTACTTAATATTGTATTACATTGTGGATCTAATGATGCATCCATAAATTCGTTTGTAGTAAGCATTGATACATAAGTATTTGTAGTGTTGCTACATTCGACTTTACCAGTTATGTCAGTTTCTGATTCACTTCTTTTACCTGTACAAGCGGCCATATTTAATAGATAAGGGTGGATTTTTTTATTATTCATATATCCATTATAAAAATCTTTTAATGTTAAATATACACGACTGTTATAGAAATCATTATTTCCTTTTTGAGATTCTACTTGATCATTATATCTATCATCATAAACATACATGGTCTTTGCGTTTAAAGTATCAGCTAGAATAAGTTCAATGAAATTATCACTGAATTTTACAATACGCCATTTATAATCCATAAAATTAATATAATTATTGATAAATTCTCCCTTGTATACATAGTAATTATCTTCTTTATACAAACCTTGTTCTTCTTTAACAATAGGGGAGTCTTTCTTTATTCTATCTAATATGTTCTCTGTTGTATAATCATTACATTTTAAATATGGTTTATATCTTACACCATCAGCATTATATATAACTGTAACTGTTCCATCACAGTTAGCGTTCTTTTTTAATTTATCAAATGATTTTAAATATTTACCATCTATTAAGATAGAGGCATCTACAATTTTTTCATTACCATTTGAATTTGGAATAAGTTCTTTATTGTCATTTAAGTAATTTTTAGTGGCTTTAACCATTAATGATTCAATATCACTATACGAGTATTTCTTGTTTAGAACGCTGATAATAAATATTAATATAATAAAGAGTATAAGTGTTAAGGTAATAATGCCTCCATAAAGAATAACTTTGTTATCTTTTATTTTTTCTATCATTAATCATCACCATAAAAATTATACTAAAAATAATTTTAAAAGACAATAATTAGTAAGAAAAAAAGACTTGAAAAAGTCTCTTATCTGTTATAGTATTCAACGATTAATGCTTCGTTAATTTCACTGTTAAGTTCTGATCTATCAGGAATTCTTACATATGTACCAGTAAGTTTATTCTTATCAAATGTAACAAATGCTTTTAAAGTTGTTGCATTTTCTAAACTTTGCATAATTGATTTATGTCCTTTAGATTCTTCTTTAACTGAAATAACATCACCAGGAACACAAGTATATGAAGGAATATTAACTTTAATTCCGTTAACCATAATATGTCCATGATTAACAAGTTGTCTTGCACCACGTCTAGTGTTTGCAAGTCCCATTCTATAAACTAAGTTATCTAATCTACTTTCAAGTAAAACTAGTAAATTTTCACCAGTAATACCATCCATCTTAGAAGCTTTGTCAAATAGACGATGGAATTGTTTTTCATTTAAGCCATACATTGTTCTAACTTTTTGTTTTTCTTGTAATTGAACACCATATTCGCTTAATTTCTTTCTTCTATCATTTCCATGCATACCAGGAGCATAAGGACGTTTTAAATCTTTACCATTTTCTAATGTAGAAAAACCTAAACGTCTTGATTTTTTAAAAGCTGGACCTGTATATCTTGCCATAATAATCTCCTTTCTATATATTTCTATAAAGATATTGATTGGCACATTTATAGGGAGTAATTACAAACATTTTCTAATGGCAGCTTATACTCATGAAATATTCTCTAATTACACATTATAAAGGCCTAATCTCTGCCTATATAGCAAAAGTATTATATAATAATTTAATGGTAATAGCAAGAAAAATATGATAAACTTATTTAGGTGAAGGAAAATGCCAAAAGAAATAGAGGAAGTTTTAGAAAAAATCTTAAATAATGGATTTGAAGCTTTTATTGTTGGTGGATTTGTTAGAGATTATCTTTTAAATAAAAAAACTAATGATATAGATATTGCTACTAATGCTTTGCCTAAGGATTTAGTAACTATTTTTGGACCATCTAGAAAAAATGATATTTATGGTTCTTATCATCTTAGTATTTCATCGTATAATATTGATATTACAACTTATCGTAAAGAAGAGTATAAAGATAATGAATTATATATATCTTATAGTGATAATTTAATAAACGATTCATTAAGAAGAGATTTTACTATTAATGCTTTATATATGAATAAAGATGGAAGTATTATTGATTTATATGATGGTAAAAAAGATCTAGATAATCATATTCTGAAAATGATAGGTAATCCGCGTGTTAGATTAAAAGAAGATCCTATAAGAATTTTAAGAGCTGTTAGATTTGTTGCTACTTATAATTTAAAATTAGATAAAAATTTAAAACATTCTATAGAAAAAGAAAAACATAATTTATCTAATATATCTATATATAAAATTAGAAAAGAATTAGATATGATTCTTTTGGCAAATGGTTTTCCTGTATTAAAAAGTTTAGGTCTATTAAAAGTATTAGGAATATTAAATGATAAAATAATATATATAAACGATATTTCAGGTTTATGGAGTCAAATAAAAACAACAAAAGAATATATATATGAAAAAGAACTAAAAAATCATCAAAAAAATATTAACACTTTATTAAAATGTGATACAATTAGTATGCACGATTTATATAAATATGGGTACTATATTTGTATGGTAACTTGTAAGCTAAAAAATATTAAATTAGCTTATTTAGATAATTTATATAAGAAGATGCCTATACATAAAAGAAGTGATATTATTATAACTCCGCAGGAAATAGTAGATTCTTTTAATATAAAAGGAAAGGATCTTGGAATTCTTTTAAATGATCTAGAAATAGCTATTCTAGATAATAAAATAGATAATAATAAAGAGGATATAATAAAATATATAGAAGAAAGAAGGTAAGAATATGCCAAACATCGAGTTTTTAGAAGAACAACGTTTTACAGTTTCATCACATCTTATAGATGTTGCCTTAAATCATAAGTTATCATTAAATGATTTTTTATTACTTATGTATTTTGAAGATTCTAAAAACAAATTGTTTGATGTTAATATTATTACTGATACATTATCTTTAAATGAAGATGATATTTTAAATTCATTTAATCATCTTTTGACTTTGAATTTAATTAAATTAGAGACTATTAAAGATAAAACAAATAAATGTTTTGAAAAAATAAGTTTAGTTCCATTATATCAAGCACTTGTTTCTAAAGTAGAAAGAAAGCAAAAGGAACAACAAAAAGAAACAATATATGATATTTTTCAAAAAGAATTTGGAAGAAAATTATCTCCAATGGAATATGAATATATTAATGCTTGGTTAGAAAAAGGTTTTGGTGAAGAACTAGTTTGTGAAGCTTTAAAAGAATCTGTATATAATGGTGTTAAAAGTTTTCGTTATATAGATTCTAAATTATATGAGTGGCAAAAGAAAGGTTATAAGAGTAAGGAAGATGTTATAAAAGGCTTAAAAAGCAAAGAAAATAAACATCAAGAATTATTTGACTATAATTGGTTAGAAGATGAATAATGCTAAAATAATAATGGATTACTTAGATTTATTGTTTCCTAATCCTAAATGTGAACTTGAGTATAAAAAAGACTATGAGTTACTAATCGCGACTGTTTTGTCGGCTCAGTGCAAAGATAAAAGGGTAAATGAAGTAACAAGGGTCCTTTTTTCATTATATGATATTTTTTCACTTAGCAAGGAAGATGAAAATACTATAAGAAAAATTATAACTCCCTTAGGTAATCAAAATAAGAAAGCAAAATATATAATAGATATAGCAAAATCTTTGGTTGAAAATTATAATGGAGTTGTTCCTTGTAATCGAGAATATCTTGAATCATTAAATGGTGTTGGGAGAAAAACAGCTAATATTGTTTTAAATAATGTGTTTAATATTCCAACGTTTGCTGTTGATACACATGTATTTAGGGTAGCTAATCGTTTGGGGATAATTGGAAATACACCAAGAGAAGTAGAAATAAATCTTCAAAAATATTTTCCTAAGGAAAGTTGGGGAAGGTTACATCATCAATTGGTTTTATTTGGACGTTATTACTGTACTGCGAGGAATCCTTTATGTGATAATTGTAAATTAAAAAATATTTGCAAAAAAAATAACTAGAATAATCTAGTTATTTGGACATTGATCAGTAACGTTAACTGTATCTGATACAGTTTTACTTTCTCCTTCATAAATGGCTTTATAAGTTATATTATATAGGCCTTTTTTTGTGGTATCAATTTCACTAGTATATATTTTAAGATTAATATAATTAGTAATACCTTTACCATAATATGTTACGGTAACATATTTTTTAGGATCAATTGTACTTCCAGTAGTAATACATGCTTGTTTTGATGTCATTGTTATTTTAGAACTAGCGGTGTTGTTATCAGAATTATCTGTTTGAACTTTAACAGTTATTTCAAGACCATCTGATTGATTGCCACCATAAATACTATAGGCTGATTTTATAACGAATGTATAATTTCCACCATTACTTACTTTATATGTAAATGAATTGTTTTGTGTCCATCCTAAATCTTTTAATGAGCCATTACTTTGTTTTAGATATACTTGGTAACCCATAGAACCAAGGGTATTAGTAATAATTCCTTGACATAAACCTAAATATTGATTTTCAAATAAACTGAAACTATGTGAATAATTTTTTTGATAATCGCTAAAATATTTTTCAAATTCTTCTTTAATTTTATTTGTATCTAATGCTTGAGGATTGTTAACTTTATCCCATGATAGAGTAACTGTTTTGTCACTTACTTTTCCATTACCATTTCCAGGTTTAGAAAGTTTTTGGAAACGAGTAGAAGTATCACTAGGTTCTGTTCCTTCTTTAAACATCATTGTTTCTTTCATATCTTGTGGTGTATATTCACTAGCTAGTTTAATTGGTAGAGTATATTTTTCTACAGTAACTTCTTTAATTCCATCTGGTTTACTAAAGGCTTCATTTTTTGTTAATAAATTATTTGCTAGATAAGCACTAATTTTTCCACGTGTACCTGTACCACTATTAGAAGTAAGGTAGTGATTAGAATCGGTATCAATTTTATCATATCCATACCACATTGAAATAGAGTATTCGTTATTATAAGTATTTACCCAGTGGTCTGGTGTTGCATAAACACTTATGCCTTTTGCTTTGGCTTGAGCTTCAGAGTAGTTTGTTGTTCCAGATTTAGAAGCAATTGTATTTCTTAAATTGTAATTGATTGGTCCTCCAACATTTTCATGAGTAGCTTGGATTAAAATATCTGTAATCATATAAGCTGTTTCAGGACTCATTGCTTTTACTTTTTCATATTTATATTCTTTAACTTCTTCAGTTTCTTTATTTACTATTTTACGATATGAATAAGGTTCTATAAAGTATCCGCCTCTTGCAAATGCTGCATAAGCTGCACTTGATTCAAGTGGAGTAAGACCGTATTTAAATCCTCCAATACTTAAGGATTCAATCATACCATCATCACCGTAATTTTCTTCAGTAATACTTAATTTACTTAGGAAATCTTTTATATTATCCTTATTATTTTGATGGAATGCTTCTAGTGCTGTAACGTTTCTTGATGATGATAATGCATCTTTCATAGACATTATACCTTTATATGAATTATCCCAGTTATTAATTATTGAACCATTATTGTAAGTGTATTTAAAGTCTATGAACATTTGTCCAGGTGATGCATTTCGATATTCAATTAGAGGACCATAATCAACTAAAGGTTTAGCGGTTGAACCAGGTTGATTTCTAAATCCTGTTGAAGAAGCACGATTACTTCCTTTTGCTACATAATTTCTTCCTGGAGCAAGGGCTACAATTGATCCATCATCAACAGATGTAACTGCAGTTGCAACTTGAACGACATCATCTCTCCATTCTTCAGCAGCACCATTTAACATGTTGTTTAAAACATCTTGAGATTTCTTATCAAATGTTGTATATATTTCAAATGTTCCTTTTAAAACATTTATTCCTTCATTAGCTTTTATTTCATCAATTACATAATCGATTAGTACTTGATATGGAGAAGTTGCAATTTTTTGTTCTTTAATTAAACTTTTTATATTGATTTTTTGAGCATCCTTCATTTCTTCTTCAGTAATATAACCATGTCTATTCATAAGACTTAAAACTGTATTTTTTCTTTCGTTAGCATTTTCAGGATAAATATAAGGATTATAATAAACAGGGTTATTTACCATTCCAACTAACATAGCGGCTTCTGGAAGAGATAAAACAGATACGCTTTTACCAAAGAAATATTGACTTGCTTGTTCAACACCACATATACCTCCATAGTTTGCATCTCCATCTTGAGCAAACCACCATGAATTTAAGTACATTTCAATAATTTCTTCTTTTGTATAATTTTTTTCGATTTTAAATACCGCTACATAAATATCTTTAAATTTACGAACTATTCCTTCGATTCCTCGAGCTTCATCACCATTAAATTTATTTTTAGCAAGTTGCATTGATAATGTTGAAGCACCACCAGCGCCACTTTGACCAAGTAATTGTCCAAATGTTGCTTTAATAAATCTAGCGGCATCAACTCCTGTGTGTTGGAAGAAACGGGAATCTTCTGTTGCAACTAATGCATCTACTAATACTTGAGGATAATCTTCATAATTTTTGATTACACGATTTTCTGTGCCAAGTCTTGTTATAACAGAACCGTCATTCCAATATATAATTGAAGACTCTCGATTGTATAGTTTTTCTGCAGAAAACTCTGGACTTGAAAACACTATATATAATGAAAAGGCTATTATACCAACTGCAGTTAAAATTCCCATTGATATTAAAAATGCAAATAGACATGTCCATACACCTTTTTTAATTTTTAATTTATGATGAGACTTTTTTTTGCTTGTGATTTTTTTACTAATATTTTTTTTGACTTTCATAATTTTTTCTTTCATAATACTAATCTCCTTTTAAATATACTTGATCCACAACACTTAAATAGTCGATTGGTGGATAGAAATTTTCTTTTATATTAAAACCCTTATCTAATATATATTGATAGGGGATACTTTTTCTTGTTTCATTTGTAATAAAACTAATTATATCTTCTCCCTTTATTAAATAAATATGATTATTCATTTTTAATATAATAAAACATATTCCTCCATGTTCTAAAACTCTTTTAATATATTTAAGTTGATGTTCATGAAAATTTGCAAGAGGAAGAGATGTTATTGATTTAGTTTCTTTAGCATCAAATTCTATATATCTTCCTTTATATATACCATTATAATCTAGAGTGGAAGGTGTTTTAAAATATCCGTTTTTGATAACTCGTCCTTTAGGGGTATATACTGCTTCACTAATTCCTATTGGTGTAGGTTTTTTATATATTAATGCGATATCTTTTTCATTATAATAATCGTTTGATTGATTTATTAAATTTTCTAAATCCATTCCACGATTAGCATAATTAATATCTTTTTTTAAACCTTTCTTGATGTTGTTTGGATAAAGCATAAGACCACCTGTATGTAATTATACTATAAATTATAAATTCTTTCTATAGGTTTAATATGAGTCTAAAATATTTGACATCTTTTGTCGAATTTAATGAAATATTTTTTAAATAATATTACAATATATATGGAGGTTAGATATGATTTCTTATACAAGTTTAATCAATAAAATTATTGAAAAAGTTGATTTTATAGATAATGATTTAGTAGAACTTGCTTTAATAAATGCGATTGACAAACGTGATACTTACTGATAATATTATCATGAGGTGGGATTAATGTTAAGTGATAAAATAGAGCTTTCGCCAGAAGAGATTTATGAAAAAGAATTTAAGGTTGATGCTCGTGGATATCGCCCTCAAGAAGTTGATAATTTTTTAGATATTGTAATTAAAGATTATACTGAATTTATTAAAATAATCCGTAATTATTATAAAAACTTACAATCTTTAACAGAAGAAAATAGAGAATTAAAAGGGCAAATAAGAAATTTAGAAACGACTTTAGAGTCTGCAAGAGAAAATAGTAGTGATGATGTTAATAATGTTGATATCTTACGAAGATTAAGTAAATTAGAAAAAATAGTTTATAGTAGTTTAAAATAATAACTGGACAAATGCTGCATACAAGTTATGTTGAGGAAAGTCCTTGCTCGCACAGCCTGAAATCGACTGTAGTGATTGCGCTTGAGGAATAAATAACTCAAGGCTTAGACGGCGAAGAAATAACCTCAAATGGTTAAAGTATTTATAAAGTGCCAAAGTGACGAAGAAAAGGGAAACCTTGGAAGTGGAACGTGGTAAACCCCGCAAGCGAGAAACCCAAATTTTGGTAGGGGAGTTAGTAACAAGGAATAAAAACAAGTTACTAGACCGAAAGGTAGATAAATATTTGTCGCGTATTTATACGTACAGAACAAGGCTTATAAGTTATTATTTTTTTTATTTTAAAAAGGAAGTGAATCTATGAAAGAAGTAGGTAATCTTTTAATGAATAAAAGAATGTCTACGGGTGTTTCTATTGAAGAAGCTGGAACTGATTTAAATATAAAAGATATTATTTTAGAAAACATTGAAAATGGAAATATAGGCTGTTTTAAAGATATAGCATTATTAAAAGAATACTTAGTAATTTATGCTAAATATTTAGGTTTAAATGAGTTAGAAATTTTAGATAAGTTTAACGAATATATGTTTGAATATACATCTAAAATTCCTATGAAAGAGATAGAAAAACAAGTTTTAGAAAAGAATAAAGAAAAAGAAGAAGATAGAGTATATTCCCCATATACAAAGCCTTCTAAAAAAACTGCATATAAGAATTATTTGATGTTATATATTATTTGTATAACATTAGCAATATTTTTAATTATATGGAGTATTTTAGAAGTGATTTTCTCAAGGTAGGTTAATATGAAGGAAAGTAAAAATACATTTTTTTATAAAACATTATTTGATATAGTACTTTTGGCATTACTTGTAATACCGTTTAATGATTTTGGATTAAATGTTCCTGTATTATTAGTAATGAATAGAGTGTTAGTTGATATACGTTTCTTAATTGTTGGATTTATTTATGTTATCACATGTGTTATAAAATGAATGAGTAAATCTCATTTTGAAAATGATATACTTATTGATGGACTGTTAATAATTCTTGCTTATAAGGGATTTATATCAATAATGATTCCATTAATAGTTATTATTAGTAAAAATATTATGCGTGAAGTAGAAATAAATATTAATATGGATAAAGTTAAAAAAATATATAAAAAATTTGAAAACGTTTCTAATATATTGTTGGATGTTGGTATATCTTTAACTTTGTTTTATAATCTTCCTTTTGAAATATGGGATTTGAATCTTTCTATGTTAATATTAAATGTTTCATGTTTATTTATAATGATAAAGATAATTATTTATTATGTTGAATCAAGTAAAATACTTAACGGACGTTAAGTGTTTTTATTTGCTTAAATTTTTATTTTGAATTACAATAATATTAGGTGACTAACTATTAAAAGTCAATAGTGTTTTTGAAAAATTAATAGTTTGTT
>CAZJQA010000004.1:22774-23141 GCA_964548285.1 uncultured Muribaculaceae bacterium | reverse complement strand
ACTACCTTAAATGAAATAATCATATCTGTTATATTAGGTATAAGTTTAGGTTTTATTATTGCTTTAATCTTTTATTTATACCCTTTTACTTACAAAATATTAGAACCATTTTTAACTATATTAAATAGTTTACCTAAAGTTGCTTTAGGACCTATAATATTAATATGGTTTGGTGCTAATACAAAATCTATTATTATTATGGCTTTATTAATTAATTTATTTATAAGTATAATTAATATATATAATGGATTAATTAATTACAATAAAGAACAGTTAAAATACTTTCAATCATTAAAAGCAACTAAATTACAAATTGTAAGATATTTAATATTACCTAATGCTAAGAAAGCAATAATATCTTCATTAA
>CAZJQA010000004.1:7387-22764 GCA_964548285.1 uncultured Muribaculaceae bacterium | reverse complement strand
TATGACTTTAATTGGTGTTATAATGGGAGAATTATTAAGTTCAAAAAATGGTCTTGGATATCTAATTATATATGGAACTCAAATATTTAATTTAAATCTTGTTATGACAGGAATATTTCTAGTTATAATAATTTCATATATACTTTATCAATTAATTTGTTATATAGAAAAAAAATCTATTAGAAACTAATAATTATTAACTGACCCTACATAGGGTCTTTTTTAGTAAACCGACTACCTCTAATACCATGTTCTTTATAGTATTTTTATTAGACAAAAGGTTTATTTCTATACTTATATAAAAAAAGCATGTCATTAAACATACCTTTCATAAATTAAGTTCTTCTAAATTAACGAACAAAAAATTAATTATTCCATTTATACCTTGTATATCTTCCACCAGAAATTTTAACAATTTTATCTTCATTAAGTAACTTGTTTAAAGTCCTTTCAACACTTGTTTCTCTTAAATCAGGGCATTTATTCATTTTAAATGCTTAATCTAATGGAATAATATTAACTTTAAATATGTTTATAATTCTATCATATGCAGTAATCTTTTTGTTGCTAACCAGATTAATTCTAGAATCAAATTCTTTATAAGCATTTAATATAATTCCTAAATAGTATTCAACAAAATAAGAATAATCATTTTTATTATCATGCCATTTTACTGAACTCTTTTCTAAAGCTTCATAATAACTATCTTTTGTTTCTTCTATTATTTTTTCTATACTTATATATTTACCAACTAAATAATTAGCTTTATATAACAGTAATAAAGTTAATAACCTACTCATTCTTCCATTACCATCATTAAATGGGTGAATTGATACAAAGTCTAGTATAAATATTGGTATTAATACTAATAAATCACATGTTTCTTTATTAACTAATTCATTATAACTTTTACATAGTTCTTCAATTGCTATTGGAGTTTCAACAGCATTAAGTGGAGTGAATCTTATTCTCTTTTCTCCTTTTTCATTTTCTTCTTCAATGTAATTTTGTGAGTTTTTAAACTTACCTCCATAACTATATCCCGTATATTTATATAAATCTCTATGTAATTGTAAAATAGTATTTTGAGTAACATCTATATAATCATAATTTTCATGAATTAAAGATAATACATCTCTATAACCCGCTATTTCTTCTTCATTTCTATTCTTAGGTTCTAGTTTTTGATTTACTATTTCATTAATTCTTTTATCAGTTGTATAAATACCTTCAATTTTATTTGATGAAAATGTACTTTGAATTTTAGCAATCTTTAATAAAGTTTCTAAAGTATCCTTATTTGTATCTAATAAATATGATTGTTTTCCTTTATATTCATGAATTTTACTAATTAAGTTAATAATATTAATATTAGATATAATGCTATTATATTCATTTAATAAATCAAATTTTCTCAAATTGCATCATTCTCCTTTCATTTGCATCATTGTATCACAAAATGATGCAATTAACAATATTTTTGATGCAAATAAATTTACAATATTATTTGTTATATAAAAAAAATCTATTAGAAACTAATTCTTTCTAATAGATTTTTTATATTTACTATACTAATTCTAAACGAACTTGTAAGGCATCATCGCCAACACGTTCAGTAATTTTTATGATTCTTGTATAACCACCATTACGATCTTTATATTGAACAGCTAATTCATTAAATACTTTTGTTACAATATCATTATCGTTATTTAAGAAAGCTAAAGCTTTTCTTCTTGAAACTAAAGTTCCCTTTTTACCATAAGTAATCATTTTATCAACAAATTTACGAACTTCTTTTGCACGAGCTTCAGTAGTTACTACATAACCATTTGATAAAACAGTTTTAGTAAGACCACTTAAAATACTTCTTCTTTGTCTTGTTTCTCTGCTTAATTTTCTATATGCCATATTATTACCTCCTAATTAATCACGGAACTTAAGTCCCATTTCGCTTACTTTATCAAGTACTTCTTTTAATGATTTTTTACCTAGATTACGGATTCTAGTTACTTCTGATTCTTTTTTATTGATTAAATCTTGAACTGTATGAATATTAGCTCTCTTTAAGCAATTATAAGCTCTTACTGAGAATTCAATTTCTTCAATTGGAGTTTCTAATGTGTTAACAGAACTATCAACTTTCTTTTCAGCCATGATTCCAACTGTATCACTAATTGAATTTAAATCTTCAATAATACTAAAATGTTCAATTAAAATCTTAGCAGATAAAGCCATACATTCTTCTGGAGTTATACTTCCATTAGTTTCAACTTCCATTACTAATTTATCAAAAGATTCATTATGTCCTACTCTAGCACCTAAAACTTCATAAGATACTTTAGATACTGGACCATATAAAGAGTCAATTGCAATTACACCAGGTTTATCTTCAGCAAATAATTTTTGATTTTCTTTTGAATCAACATATCCACGACCACTGTTAGCAGTAAGTTCCATATCAATTTTACCGCCTTCAGATAAATTACAAATAACTAAATCAGGGTTAACTATTTCAATATCTGGATCATGTTCGATCATTCCAGCTGTAACTGGTCCTTCAGTATTAGCCTTTAAATGCATAACATGTTCTTCTTCAGTATGATTCTTTAAAACAACATCTTTAAGATTTAAAACGATTGATGTAACATCCTCATATACACCATCAATCTTTTGGAATTCATGTAAAACTCCATCAATCTTAACAGTAGTAATTGCACATCCAGGCATTGAAGATAACATTACTCTTCTTAAAGCATTACCAATAGTAACGCCAAATCCACGTTCAAGTGGTTCTAATTCAAATTTTGCATAATGATTACTATCTTGATATTCTGTAATTTTATATTCTGGTTTTTCAAATTTAATCATAACTAATTACCTCCCTTAATATTAATTTCTAGGTCTTTTTGGTGGACGACATCCATTGTGTGGAATTGGAGTTTCATCAACGATTGATGTTACTTCAAGACCTACAGCTTGTAATTCACGGATAGCATTTTCTCTACCAGGTCCTAAACCTTTAACATGAACTTCAACCTTTTTAACTCCACAATCCATTGCAGCACGACCAGCAGCTTCAGCACTTGATCCAGCAGCAAATGGAGTCTTTTTCTTAGAACCTTTATAACCAATAGTTCCTGCACTAGCCCAAGATAGTACATTACCATCTTTATCTGTAATTGTTACAATTGAGTTATTGTATGTTGATTTAATATGTGCAACAGCTTCAGGAACATTCTTCTTAACTTTTCTTTTTCTTCTATTATAAGCCATGATAACCTCCTATTACTTAGTCGCTTTCTTCTTATTAGCAACTGTTTTACCTCTACCCTTACGAGTTCTGGCATTTCTGCTTGTTCTTTGTCCTCTAACAGGAAGACCTTTCTTATGACGAGTACCTTGATAAGAGTTAATTTCCATCTTACCTTTAATATTCATTTGTACTTCTCTTCTTAAATCTCCTTCAACGAGATTCTTATCAACTTCAAGACGTAATGCTTGAATTTCAGCATCAGTTAAATCTTTAACTTTCTTAGTTGTTTCTACCTTTGCATTATTACAAATTTCAATAGCTTTACTTCTACCAATACCATAAATAGAAGTTAAACCAATGCAAATATGTTTTTCTGCAGGTAATTCAATATTCTTAATTCTTGCCATAAATATTCTTTCCTACTTTCCTTGAGTTTGTTTGTGTTTAGGATTTTCACAAATAACTCTTACTTTTCCATTTCTTTTAATTACTTTACATTTTTTACATATTGGTTTTACAGACGCTCTAACTTTCATATTATACCTCCATTATCTTTTATTCCATGTAATTCGCCCACGTGTTAAATCATAAGGAGAAAGTTCAATGGTTACCGTATCACCTGGTAGAATACGTATCATGTTCACGCGCATTTTACCAGAAACGTAGGCACTTACAGTAAACCCATTAGATAGTTCTACTAAATAATCTCCGCCTTTAATAACATCAATTACTTTACCACTAACTTCTAATTTATCGCCTTTTTTACTATTATCATTATAAGGCTTATGTCCTTTTACAACATCTTTACTTTGCAAATTACTTTTACGATCATTTCTTTTTGCCATATTTTTATTCTCCCGTTAATATAACATATCCGTCTTTAGTAACACATACGGTATGTTCAAAATGTGCTGCATATAATCTATCTTTAGTAACAGCAGTCCATCCATTATCTAATACTTCTGTTTCTTTAGTTCCAAGATTTAACATTGGCTCTATTGCTAAAACCATACCTTCTTTTAATCTTGGTCCCTTATGAGGTTCACCAAAATTAGGAACTTCTGGATCTTCATGCATCTCACGACCTATACCATGACCAACATAATCTTCAACAACAGATAAATTATGTTCATGTGCATATGTCTCAATTGCATTTGATATATCACCTATACGATTTCCTGGTTTAACCATTTTAATTCCTTCGTATAAAGCTTTTTCTGTATTATTAACTAAATCTTCTACTTCTTTACTAACCTTACCAATTATATAAGTTCTTGTCATATCGCTTTCATAACCATCTTTACGTACAGTAAAATCAAGTTTAACGATATCACCATCTTTTAAAACTCTATTACCTGGGATTCCATGAACTACTTCTTCATTAACGCTGATACAAATACTTCCTGGAAATCCCTCGTAATTTAGACAACTTGGATAACCACCATGTGAAATGATAAATTTATGTAATATATCATTTATATATTTTGTAGTTACTCCTGGACGAAGATACTTTTCTGCATATTTATGAGCTAAGTAATTAATATGACCAGCACTTTTCATCAATTCAATTTCTCTCTCACTTTTAATCTGCATTAAGTATTTCCTCCAAATTTTTCTTTGCTATAGTATTATCTATAGAATTATTATCAATGATATTAAAATTATTAATACTTTTATAATATTTAATAACTTCTTCACCATTTTTATTATATTCATCTAGTCTTTTTAAGAATGATATTTCATTATCATCTTCTCTTCTAACAAGACTAACTTTACAATCATCACATATATTATCTTCAAGAGGTTTAAATGCATCTATATTTAAATTATATGTTCTATTACACTTAGGACATGTAGCACGTCCTAATACTCTATTTAATAAAACATCTTTATCAACATTTACATATACTACTTTAAACTTAATATTTAATTCATTTAACATATTAGTTAAAATTTTAGCTTGGTTTAAAGTACGAGGAACACCATCTAAGATAAAATCATTTTTCATAGTTGCTAATTTATCTTTCATAATATTTAAAATAATTTCATCACTTATTAAAGCACCAGTCTTCATAAGATTAGCAAGATTTTCATCTTTTAAGGCTCTTTCTCTTAAAATATTTCCTGTTGAAATAGATTCAAAATTATATTTAATTTTCAAATATTCTGCAAATGTTCCCTTCCCAGCAGAGGGAGGAGCTAAAAAGATAATTGCTTTCATTTCTACCTCAATCTAGTAAATTTTCTTGATACAAGTCCACTTTGGATTTGTTTATATGTTTCAATTGCAACTCCAACTACAATAAGCATACCTGTTCCACCAATCGCAATTGATTGACTTAATCCAGTTAAATTAGAAACTAAAATTGGCATACCTGCTAAAACTGCAATAAATATTGAACCAACTAAAGTAAGTCTTCCAACAACTGTTGATATGTATTTTGAAGTATCAATACCAGGTCTTACACCTGGAATATATGCTCCACTCTTATTTAAATCTTTACTCATTTCTTCAGGATTCATTGCCATAAAAGTATAGAAATAACTGAAGAACACAATTAATGCAATATAAAGAATAAATCCAGGCCATGAAGTATACATTATATAATTATTAACAAAATTAATAGCTTCTTCGTTTTTAATTATGTTTACTATTATTGATGGAATAGTAAGAAGCATTGATGCAAATATTACAGGCATTACACCAGCATAATTTATTCTAAGAGGTAAATAAGATTCATTTGCTTTATAACTACTAATAGTTTTATTAGCGTATTGAATTGGAATTTTTCTCTCAGCAAGTGTTACCCACACAATACCAACTATTACAAGAATATACATTATAATATATAAACCAAATAATAATAATCCAACCCAAGAAGCATAACTTGCATTAGTAGTTAATGCTGTATAAGCTCCTGTAAAAACACTTGGTAAGGATAAAATGATACTCGCCATTATTAATAAAGATTGACCATTACCAATTCCTTTAGATGTTATCTCATCACCTAACCATAATAAGAATGCTGTTCCAGCTGTCATAACAACAGTGATTTTTAATACCATTAAAGGTTCTGTTACTTGAAGTAAGAAATATGTTAAAACATATGATTGAACAAATGCTAAAAATATTCCTAAATATCTTGTAATACGATTAATCTTTTGACGACCAACATATCCTTGATCCTTTAATTCCTTGAAATACGGAATAATATCCATTGTTAACAATTGAGTAATAATTGATGCATTGATATAAGGAGTAACTCCTAAACCAAAGATTGAAAATCTTTCAAAACCACCACCACTCATTAGGTTAAATACACCCATGAAGTCTAATCCTCCATAAAGAGTTTTTAACCATGGAGTAGCCCAAACAATAGTAATTCCACATCCAAGTGCATATAAACCTAAGACTAGAAAAGTAAATAATATTCTTTTTCTTAAGTCTTTTGCTTCATTATTTTTTTCGAAGAGTGATCTTATCATATTAGATCACCTCAGTTGTTCCACCAGACTCTAAAATTTTAGTAACAGCTTTGCTTGAGAATCTATTAGCTTTAACTGTTAATTTCTTTGTAAGTTCTCCACCTGCTAAAACCTTAACACCATCAAGTTCTTTTTTGATAATGCCACGAGCTTTTAAAATTTCAGGAGTAACTTCTTCTCCATTTTTGAAGAATTTGTCTAAATCTCCAATATTTATAACAGCATATTTAGTTTCAAAACGAGTATTTTTAAATCCTCTTTTTGGAATACGACGATATAAAGGAGATTGTCCACCTTGGAACCATGCATGAATACTTACACCACTACGAGACTTTTGTCCTTTTTGTCCATGAGTAGATGTTTTACCCATACCAGAACCAGGTCCACGACCAATTCTCTTAATATTTTTTAATTCTTTTGTTTTAGGTAAACTCTCTAATTTCATAATTCAGTAACTTCCTTTCCACGAAGGGCAGCTATTTTTTGAGGAGTTTTAATACTCTTTAAAGCATCTAATGTTGCTTTAGCAACGTTAACTTTTGTATTACTACCTAAACTCTTAGATACGATATCTTTAATACCTGCAAGTTCAATAACTGCACGTGATGCACCACCAGCAACAACTCCAGTACCTGCTTTAGCTGGTTTAACCATAACTACAGCTCTACCAACTTTACAAGTAGCTTCATGAGGAATTGTACGATTATCTGTAATAGCAATCTTAATTACATTTTTATTAGCTGCTTTACTTGCTTTACTAATAGCGTCTTGAACTTCGTTAGATTTACCAGTACCAATACCAACTAAACCTTTACGATTTCCTACAACTACAGTTGCAGAGAATCTGAAATGTCTTCCACCTTTAGTAACTTTTGTAACACGACCTAAGTTAATAACTTTTTCTTCTAATAACTTTTTCTTTGAATCATTATTTCTTTGTACTCTAGCCATAATTCCTCCTAAAACTCTAATCCATTTTCTCTAGCAGCATCTGCTAAAGCAGAAACTCTACCATGATATAGATATCCACTTCTATCAAATACTACTTTAGTAATATTAGCTTTTTTACATTTTAAAGCGATATCTTTACCAACAGCTTTAGCGCCTTCAATATTAGATCCATTGATCTTTAAAGTTTTTGAAGAAGAACTTGCAAGAGTTGTTCCAGTTGTATCATCAATTACTTGAACATAGATGTCTTTATTAGAACGAAAAACTGAAATTCTTGGTCTTTCTGCAGTTCCACTTAAAGTTTCTCTAATTCTTTTATGACGTCTTAGTCTTGCATCATTTTTAGATTCTTTTCTCATATACTCACCTACTTAGCCGCTTTCTTTCCTTCTTTACGACGAATATGTTCATCTTTATAACGAATACCTTTTCCTTTATAAGGTTCAGGTTGTCTTATTTTACGAATATTTGCCGCAAATTCGTATACTTTTTGTTTATCAATACCAGAAATCTTAATTTCATTAGTACTTACTAATTCAATTTTTATTCCTTCTGGTGCGATAACTTCTACTGGATGAGAATATCCAGCACTTACTACAAGTTTATTACCTTGCATATTAAATCTATAACCAACTCCAACAATTTCCATGTTTTGATCATAGCCTTCAGATAAACCAACTAGAATATTACTAATGTTAGAATTTGTTGTTCCTTGCATAACATCAGCTCTTTTTGATCCATCAGCTGTATTTGTTGTAATTTTTCCATCATTAATTTCTACTTTAACAAGAGGACTTAAGTTTAAACTTAATTCACCCTTACTACTTTTAGCAGAAAAAATATTATCATTTATTGAAACTTCTACACCGTTAGGAATAGTTAATTTACGATTACCAATTCTACTCATAAATCCTTACCAAATATAGGCAAGTACTTCGCCTCCTAACTTTTCTTTTCTAGCTTCTTTATCAGTCATAAGACCTTTTGAAGTTGATATAATAGCTATTCCAAGACCATTTATAACATAAGGAATTTCTTCAGCCTTAGCATAAACTCTAAGTCCTGATTTACTAATTCTCTTTAATCCAGTAATAACTCTTTCTTTACGATCACCATACTTTAAATTTAAAGTAAGTTTATCTCCATTAGTAGCTTTTTCATAAGTATAGTCACTAATATATCCTTCATTTTTAAGAATTTCAGCAATTCCTAAAGTCATCTTAGTACCTATAACTGTTACTGTATCATATTTTAATTGATTTGCATTACGAATTCTTGTAAGCATATCTGCAATTTTATCTTGTACCATAACTACCTCCTACCAACTAGCCTTCTTAACTCCAGGGATCTTACCTTCATTAGCAAGTTCTCTAAAGCAAATACGGCATAAATGATATTTACGTAAAACACTGTGTGGTCTTCCACATCTTTCACATCTCGTATAAGCACGAGTTGAGAATTTAGGTGTACGTGATTGTTTAACTTTTAAACTAGTTTTTGCCATATTTCCTCCTTAATTTCTGAAAGGCATTTTAAAGCCTTTTAATAATGCCTTAGCTTCTTCATTAGTGTTTGCAGTAGTTACCATAACGATATCCATACCTCTTACTTTAACTACTTCATCGAATACGATTTCAGGGAAAATAAGTTGTTCTTTAATACCTAATGTATAATTTCCATGACCATCGAATGCTGTTTTAGAAACTCCATGGAAATCTCTTACACGTGGTAAAGCTATATTAATTAATTTATCTAAGAAAGCATACATTCTTTCTCCTCTTAATGTAACCTTAACACCTAAGTTTTGTCCTTCACGAATTTTGAATCCAGCAATTGATTTATGAGCATGAGTTATTACAGCATGTTGTCCTGTAATAGCTTCAAGTTCTTTTCTTGCAGCTTCTAAATTCTTTTCTTCATTGTGAGCTTCAGCAACACCAATATTTATAACAATTTTTTCTAATTTAGGAACTTGCATAACAGACTTATAATTAAATTCCTTCATAAGTGCAGGAACAATTTCCTCATTATATAACTTCTTTAATGTACTCATAATTCCCACCTTAATCTTTCTTCTTTGTAGCTTTTGCTACAGTCTTTTTAGCAGTAGTTTTCTTAACTGCTTTTTCTGCTTTTTCTTCCTTTTTAGGAGCTTTATTATTTTCTATTTTTTTAACATTTGAAATATGAATTGGAGCTTCAACTTCTAAGATTGTTCCATGTTCCATACCATTAACTGGCTTTTGATGTTTTTTAATCATATTAACTGCTTCAACAACAACTTTATCATTCTTTAAAACTTTTAAGATACGACCAGTTTTACCTTTGTCTTTACCAGCTAAAACGATAACATCATCATTAACTTTAATCTTTTTCATTTATACCTCCTATAATACTTCACTAGCAAGTGATACTATCTTCGTATAATTCTTTTCACGAAGTTCTCTTGCTACAGGTCCAAGTACACGAGTTCCTACTGGTGTTTTATCATCTTTAATAATAACACAAGCATTATCATTAAATTTAATATAACTTCCATCTTTTCTACGAACTCCATCAACAGTTCTTACGATAACTGCTTTAACTACTTTACCTTCTTTTAAATTACTATTTGGAATAGCTTTTTTAACTGAACATACTACAATGTCACCAATGTTAGCAAATTTTCTTTTACTACCACCTAAACATCTAATTACTAAAACTTCACGAGCTCCTGTGTTATCAGCAACTTTAAGTCTTGATTCTTGACTAACCATAATAGTACCTCCTATAAGGAAACAGCTTTAACTAAAACTTCAACAAGATCATATCTCTTAGTTTTTGAAAGTGGTCTTGTAGCTTTAATTCTAACTGTATCTCCTTCTTTTGCAATATTTTGTTCATCATGACAAGCATACTTTTTAGAATACTTAACACGTTTAGCATATAACGGATGTTTCTTTTTAGTTTCAACTAAAACAGTAATGGTTTTATTATTTTTGGCACTTACAACTTTACCAATTAATTCTTGAGTATTTTTTTCCATTATTTGTTACCTCCATTATTTCTTTCATTTAAAATAGTTTTCATTCTAGCAACATCTTTTTTTAAGACATTGATTTGATGAGGTTTATCTAAAGACCCCTTAGCATTAGCAATTCTTAAATTAAGAAGTTCACTTTTAGTAGTTTTAATTTTTTCAACGATTTCTTCGTTAGACATTTTTCTTATTTCTTCGGTAGTCATTAGATTTCACCTTCTTTTTTTACAAATTTACATCTTACTGGTAATTTATATGAGGCAAGACGTAAAGCCTCTCTTGCAGTAGCTTCATCAATTTCAGAAATTTCAAACATGATTTTTCCTTTTTTAACAATAGCTACATAATCTTCAACGTTACCTTTTCCTGTACCTTGACGAGTTTCTAAAGGTTTTTTAGTACGAGGATTATGTGGGAAAATATTAATAAATACTTTTCCACCACGTTTCATATAACGTGTCATGGCAATACGTGCTGCTTCTATTTGTCTAGCACTAATATAATTTCCATCTAAAGCCATTAATCCATAATCACCAAAATGTAATTCTCTATTACCTTTTGAATGACCTTCAAAGCTTAAAAGATGAAATTTACGATACTTAGTTCTTTTTGGCATCAACATCTTTGCCACTCTCCTTTACATTTTTATTATTTTTTGAAGGAAGAACTTCACCTTTGTAAATCCATACTTTTACACCAATTTTTCCATAAGTTGTATTTGCTTCACTAATTGCATAATCAATATCAGCACGAATTGTATGAAGAGGAACAGTTCCTTCAACATAATGTTCACTTCTGGCCATTTCAGCACCAGCAAGTCTTCCTGAAACCATAGTTTTAATACCTTTAGCTCCAGCTTTCATAGTGTTTCTAATAGCTCTTTTTTGAGCACTTCTAAATGGAGCACGATTTTCAATTTGCATTGCAATATTTTCTGCTACTAATTTAGCACATAAATCAGCATTCTTAGAAACATCTTTAATTGAAACGAATACATCCTCGTTTACAACGTTCTTCAATTCTTTTCTTAATTTATCAATATCTTCTCCACCACGGCCAATAATTACACCAGGTTTAGCAGTATTGATTTCAACTTCACATTTATTATTCTTACGTGAAATATTAATTGAAGCAACACTTGCATCTTTTAATTTCTTTTCTAAATATTCACGAATTTTAATATCTTTATTTAATAAAGTTCCGAAATCATTTTTAGATGCATACCATTTAGAACTCCAATCTTTATTGACACCTAAACGATATCCTATAGGATTAACTTTTTGTCCCATTACTTGTTACCTCCTTTATTATCACGTACTTTAATAACAATATGACTTGTTCTATGATCATGATGATCAATATTACTACGACTAGCAAATTTTATTCTCTTTAATACTTGTCCTGGGTTAATGTAACATTCTGATATAACTAAGTCAGCTTCCTTAGCACCAAAATTATTTACAGCATTAGCAACAGCACTTTCTAATACTTTAGAGATTAATCTACTAGATTTAGTATTTGTTACCATTAATATATTTCTTGCTTCTTTAACACTTTTTCCTCTAATAAGGTCAAGAGTCATACGAGCTTTTCTTGGAGCTACCATAGCTCCTTTATGTATTGCATAAGTTTCCATTTAAACCCTCCTACTCTTGTCCATTGTGTCCACCAAACTTACGAGTTAAAGCAAACTCACCAAGTTTGTGTCCTACCATATCTTCTGTAACATATACTGGAATAAATTCTTTTCCATTATGAACAGCGAAAGTGTGTCCTACAAAACTAGGAAATATTGTTGAACGACGAGAATAAGTTTTAACAACTTCTTTCTTGTTGTCTTTATTTAATCTATCAACCTTTTTTAATAATGATTCATCAGCAAAAGGTCCTTTTTTTAAACTTCTAGCCATATTTCCTCCTACTTTCTCTTACGACTAACAATTAACTTGTCAGAAGCTTTCTTATTTTTTCTTGTCTTGAATCCAAGAGCAGGTTTACCCCATGGAGTCATTGGACTCTTATGACCAATTGGAGCACGTCCTTCACCACCACCATGTGGGTGATCGTTAGGGTTCATAACAGAACCACGTACTGTAGGTCTAATACCCATATGAACTTTACGTCCAGCCTTACCAATGTTAACTAATGAATAGTCTTCATTACCAACTGAACCGATAGTTGCCATACAAGTTCCAAGAATTTTTCTTGTTTCACCAGATTGAAGTCTAACCATAACATATTTATCTTCTCTTCCAAGAATTTGAGCACTAGTTCCTGCACTACGACATAAACTTGCACCAGCACCTGGATGTAATTCAATATTATGAATAACTGTACCAACTGGAATATTTTTTAATGGTAAAGCATTACCAACTTTGATATCTGCATTTTCACCATTTTCGATAATCATTCCAACTTCTAATCCTTTAGGAGCGATGATATATCTTTTTTCACCATCTAAATAATTAATTAAAGCAATATTTGCATTACGGTTTGGATCATATTCTATTGTTGAAACACGTCCAGTAACACCAAATTTATTTCTTTTAAAATCAATTTTACGATATTTTCTTTTTTCACCGCCACCAATGTGTCTAACTGTTTTTTTACCTTGGTTATTACGGCCACCTGTTTTAGTTCCAATACTAAGTAGTGACTTAGTTGGAGTACTTGTAGTAATTTCGTTACTTACAAGAGAAGTCATTCCTCTTCTACCAGGTGTTGTAGGTTTAAAATTCTTAATTGCCATATACTACCCTCCTAAACCTCTATTGAGTTTCCTTGTGCAAGTGTAACATAAGCCTTTTTAAAAGTCTTAGTCTTTCCAGCATAACGACCAACTCTACGAGCTTTGCTCTTTGTATTTAAAGTATTAATATTTACTACTTTAACTCCAAAATGATGCTCGATTTCGCTTTTAATTTGTGTTTTAGTAGCACTTTTTAAAACTTTGAAAACATATACACCGTTAGAATTACCATTAATACCTTTTTCAGTACCTAACTGAGAAATAATAATATCTGGATTATGCATTTAAAACACCTTCAATCTTTTTAACTGCTTCAACATCTAATACTAAAGTATCAGCATTTAATATATCTAATACATTGATATCACTAACCATAATTTGATAAGCATATCCTAAATTACGGCAAGCCATGTATAGATTTTCACATTCGTCATTAGTTACGAATAAAACTTTTCCATTTAATTTATTAGTTTTAATTAATTCTTTAACTTCTTTAGTTTTTAAACTATTTAATTCAAGATTATCAAAAATAACAACATTATTGTTTAGAACTTTGTCAGATAAAGCACTCTTTAAAGCTAAAACTCTTTCTTTACGGTTAATTTTGAAACCATAATCTCTAGGAGTAACACCATGAGGTACTCCGCCTCCTACCCATTGAGTAGCACGAATACTTCCTTGTCTTGCTCTACCAGTTCCTTTTTGTCTCCATGGTTTTCTTCCACCACCAGATACTTCACTACGATTTTTAGTCTTATGTGTTCCTTGTCTAGAAGCATCTAATTGAAGTCTTACCATTTTTTTAAGAGCATCAGTATTTACTTCGATTCCCCAAATAGAATCATTTAAAGTAATATCACTAACTTTTTCATTTTTTAAATTTATAACATCAGTCTTTTTCATATTATTTTCCTTTCTATGATTCTACCGTAGTTGTTTCTGCACTTTCGTTTTTATTTTCTTGAGCAGGAGCATTTTCAACAACTGGAGTTTCTACATAAGATAATACTTCTTTAGCATCTTTCTTACGTGAATTTTTAACAGCGCTGCAGATTTTAACTAGTGAGTTTTTAGCACCTGGAATATTTCCACTTACTAAAATATAATGTTCATCTTTGTTAGCTTCAATAATTTCAAGATTTTGAACTGTAACAGTTTCAGAACCCATATGTCCTGGTAAATTCATACCCTTTAAAACACGTTTTGGAAGCATTGTACCTAATGAACCAGGTCCTCTATGATAATGAGATCCATGAGCCATAGGTCCACGACTTTGTCCATGTCTTTTAATTGAACCAGCAAAACCTTTTCCTTTGCTTGTTCCTGTAACATCTACAATGTCACCAACTTCAAATAAATCAGCGCTAATTTTATCTCCAACTTGATAACCTTCGATATCACGAATTTCTTTCAAGAAGCGCTTAGGAGTTGTGTTAGCCTTTTTAGCGTGTCCAACACTTGCACGACTTGCATTTTTTTCTTTTTTCTCAACAACACCAAGTTGAACTGCATTGTATCCATCAGTTTCTACTGTTTTAACTTGCATAACTATATTATCAGGTACACTAACAACAGTAACAGGAATTAAAACTCCATCCTTAGTGAATACTTCAGTCATTCCTAGTTTTGTTCCTAAGATTCCTTTCATAACTACTTTCCTTTCTTTAATTTAATTACTTAATATTGATTTCAACACCACTTGGTAAATCAAGTCTTTGTAATGAATCAATGATTTCCTTACTAGGATCAATGATATCAATTAATCTTTTGTGAGTTCTACTTTCGAATTGTTCACGAGAGTCTTTATACTTATGAACTGCTCTTAAAACAGTAACTCTTTCAATTTCAGTTGGAAGAGGTACAGGTCCTTTAACAGTTCCTCCAAGTCTTTTAACAGTCTCAACAATCTTTCCAGCAGC
>CAZJQA010000004.1:0-7377 GCA_964548285.1 uncultured Muribaculaceae bacterium | reverse complement strand
TACTTTACTTTTTGACATTTCCGATGTCCTCCTTTCGCCTATATCATGTATAGACTTGCTCCGTACAAATTATCTGATTTCATAGAACAACCTCGCCTAGTGTATCAGTAACTTCGCACATCCTCGCCGTCATACAGAGATAATTCTACACTATGATAAAGCAAAAAGCAAGTAATTTTCGTATATTTTTAATAAAAAATTATAATTACATCAAATTATATTTTTTATTATATATAAAGAAAGAAACCACAAAAAAAGATCTTATATAACAAGATCATTTTCACTTCTTCTTTTATATCTATCTATATATTTTTTTAATATTCTAAATCCCCCATCTTTTATATCAATACTATTTAAGATATTAATATCTATATTCTTAATATTATCCTTTAAATATCTATACGCTATATCATTATCTATCTTATTATATATAAGAATATTATCAAATTTAATCATTAAACTATTCTTAACTATATTATTTGCATTATTAAGAAATCCCGGTTTATTAAAGATTTCATTCTTACTTGTCATAAATATAAGTGTATTATTAAAATCAATTCTATCTTCTAACTGATTAGTAATATATTTATTATCTAAAATATTACTAATCAAATTAACAATAACCGGATTTGATAAATCAACATGTTCAAATAACACTATTGCATATGGATATGTTATTAATGGTTTTAAAGCATAATTATCCTTATTATATATATCCCCTATAATTTTATTAACTGATTCACTCGTTTTATATTCATCCATATTAACAGTTATTAATTTCATATCTAATATTTTGCTAATCAAATTAACCATATATGTTTTACCTATTCCACTTGGACCACAAAGTAAAAAAGACTCTCCATTAATTCCATATAGTTTTAATTCACTTATAATTTTATCTATAACATTATCTTGACCATATATTTTATTTTTAAGTTCATTTTCAAGTAAAGATATTCTATTTGTTATATCAGTTAAGCATCCATTACTTTTATCTTTAATTGTTCTAATAATATCATCTTTTTTTATATATAATCTCTTATAATTTTTTTCTTTATATTTTTGATACTTAATCTTAGAACATACTGAATCAAGTAATTCTATTGTTTTATCAGGATTATGTTTGTTTAATAAATATTTATTAGCAAATAATATTAAATCATCAATATTCTCTTTGCTTATCTTTATATTATAATGATATTCATAATTCTTTTTAATTTTATTCATTATAGTTCTCATAGAGTGAATAGAAGGTTCTTTAATAATAATATTTTCAAATCGTCTTGATAAAGCTTTATCTTTTGAAAAAAACTCCTGATACTCTCTTGTTGTTGTAGAACCAATTATTTTTAAATCTCCTCTAGCTAAATATGGTTTTAATATATCTGATGCTTTTACTGCACCTTCAGATGCTCCACAATTAACCATTGTATGTATTTCATCTATATATAGAATAATATTATTATATTCTCTAACTTCTTTAATAATTTGATTTAATCTTTCCTCAAATTCACCACGATACTTAGTACCCGATATTAACGAACCCATCTCTAAAACAATTATTTCTTTATTATACAATTCTCTAGGAACATCATAATTATTTATACGTCTTGCTAATTCCTCAACAATCTTTGTTTTTCCAACTCCTTCATCACCTATTAATAATGGATTATTTTTTTCTTTACGAAGCAACGTTTCAATAATAAATTCTAATTCTTCTTCTCTATTCACACAAATATCATTATTACTAACTGATTTATTTAATGAATAACCAATCTTATATATTTCTAAATTCTTCTTTAAATCATTATTCAATTCTTCTAATACATTATCTATATTAACATTCATCTCTTGAAGTATTGAAGTTGCCTCACAATCTTTACTTAGAATACCTCTTAATAGATACTTTGTATTTAAAGTCCCATGTTCCTTATTTGCAAGATTTCTACTTAACTTAAATATTTTCTTTAAAGTATTAGTATAAATAT
Organism: uncultured Muribaculaceae bacterium; assembly: GCA_964548285.1. GTDB lineage: Bacteria > Bacillota_I > Bacilli_A > RF39 > UBA660 > Ventrenecus. Next base: position 5,389 of record CAZJQA010000004.1, on the reverse strand, counting down.
ATTTTCCTTCACCATTATTCATATACTCTAATTTATTTAAATATATTTTTTTATTAAAATTATTCTCTACTAACAAACTATATATATTATTATCAGTGAGAATAATCGCTAATAAAAGATGACTACTACTAACATATTTAAGTTTGTACTTTTTAATAATATTTTTTAATTTTAACATTACTTCTTTAATAAGTGTTTCATTATTAGACATGTTCTCTCCTTTATAAACTCTATGAAAATTATGATAAAAAAGTATCATTTTTATACATAAAAAAAGACACTTTATTAAAAGTATCTTTTAATATATTTTATAGATAAGTTAGAAGTGCAAATATAACAACTAAGCAAACTAACATAGCTACAAAGAATTTCCAAATATACTTAAACCATTTTGTATATTTAATATCCATGAATGATAATCCATATAGTAAGAAAGTTGCTATTGGAGTAACAAATGATACTAAACCAAAAATAGTTAAATAAATTAAGAACACGATTTCGCCTTTATCAGCAAAATTACTTAAACTATACATTACATTATAACTTAAGAAACCAATATCTGTATTAAATATTGATCCAACAAATGCTTGTAAAGTCATTACAAATGGATTAAATGCTCCATTTGATAACTTACCTATTTCATTAACAATAGTAGGCATTATTGGTGAAAAATATAATAATACAAATGATACATATGCAAGAACTAAGAATAATGTTGGCTTAGCAACTTTCTTTATTCCTTCATAAGCATTAGTAAAGAATTCATCAACCTTCATTCTTGAAATAAATGCAGCAATTATAGTTACAACTAATAATAATGTACTATAATTAAATAAATACCAAGAACCAAGAGCTGGTGATATATCATAAGAATATCCTGGTAATACATTACCTAAAATAGTCTTAAAGATTGCAAATCCATCATCTGAACCAATTTTGATTCCCATTAACCATTTATGGAAATCATCAAAAATTGTGATTCCAAAAATTGTTTCACCATTAGGATTAACATTCCAAGTTATAAAACCAAGAATTGCTAATACAAATAAAATTGCAAAAATAGTAACAGTTGGCCATACTTTAGTTTTCTTCTTTTTAGGTTCATCAACATAGAATAAATCATCTTCAATTACTTCATCATTTTTTTTCTTAGCAAATTGTTTTTTATTATATCTTACTAAGAAGAATGAATAAATAATGAAAGCTAATGCTAAAATACCAAATCTAACAAGAATTAAGCTTGATACTTTAGCTTGGATTCCACCATATGTTAAATAAGTTAAGATTGCTCCTAAGCCTTCTGTACCATATGTAGCACCTAAAACTCCAACAAGTATTGAACCAAATGTAGTTGCAAAAGCACTAATCTTATCAAATCCCATTTTTCTTAATACTGTTATAACTAATGGTATAAAAGCAAGTAAGATAAATGAGTTGTTTAAGAATGATGCTAAAAATGCAATTATAAATGAAACAACTAAACTAAATAATACTTCTTTCTTTTTTCCAAATTTAGCTAATTTTTCAACTAAAGCCTTATAACCCTCAGTATGAGTCATTACTCCATAGAATAATCCAATTACTAATAAGTAACCAATTTGAATAGAGTAATTTTGAATTGCAAATGTAAAAGCATATACCATATGCACTAAACCAATTCTACCCATTTCTCCTTCAGTAAATGCTCCGCCATAACCAAATGATCCTGTTGGAATAATCCAGCTAGCAATAACAATTACTAAAAGAATACCAAGAACAAATTTTGCTAAATCGTGTTCTTCAAAAAATTTCTTCATTTTTTTCTTCTCCTCCCTACTTAAATTATAACATGTTTTTCATAAAGTAATAAAAAAAATTGCCATTTTAGCAATTTATTTTATTATTTAATCTCTTGGTTTCATAAATGGGAATAAAACAACATCACGAATATTTGCACTTGAAGTTAATAATTGAACTATACGATCAATACCCATTCCCCAACCAGAGATTGGAGGCATTCCATATTCCATCGCGCCAATATAATCATAATCCATTGGCATAGCTTCTTCATCACCATGACTCTTAAGTTCTGCTTGATGTAATAGTCTTCTCTCTTGTTCTTGAGGATCAACTAATTCTGAATAAGCATTAATAATCTCTGCTCCATTGATTACTAATTGGAATCTATCTGTAATTTCTTTATTATCATCATTACTTCTAGCAAGTGGTGATAAACTAACTGGATGACTTGTCAAGAATACTGGATTAATCATATAAGGACGCGCTACCTTTTTATATAATTGATCAACTAAATTTCCATATCCTAAATTGTCTAATGGTACATCAGAATCAATCTCAATATTCTGATTCTTTATTTCTTCTAATAATAATTCTTTTGTATTAAATTTATCTATATCAATATTAGCATATTTTAAAATAACATCTCTAAAAGAAACACTTTCCCATTCACCACTTAAGTCAACTTCCTTATCACCAACTTTAATTTTTAAAGTTCCAAATAATTTTTGAATAATTGTTTGTAACATATTTCTAAGTAATACCATATTATCTTTATAATTTAAATATGCCCCATATCCTTCAATCATAGTAAAGTCTTGTAAATGAGAATTATCCATACCTTCATTTCTAAAACATCTAGCAATCTCAAAAACTTTAGTAAATCCTCCAACAATTGCTCTTTTTAAATAAGTTTCTGGAGCTATACGAAGATATGCATCAATATCCAAAGCATTATGATGAGTAATAAATGGTTTAGCACTAGCACCACTTGCCTTATTAGTTAATATAGGAGTTTCTATCTCAATATATCCTAAATTATTTAAATATGTTCTTAATTCTCTTATAAAAGCACTTCTAAATAAAAATTTTTGTTTTTCTTCATCATCTTGAATTAAAGCAACATATCTTTCACGATAAATCATTTCTTGATCTTCTAATCCATGGAATTTTTCAGGAAGTGGTTTTAAAGCTTTACCCAAGAAAGTAATTTTACTAGCTCTTAAAGTCTTTTCTCCTGTTTGAGTTGTAAATATTTCTCCTTCAGCACCTATAAAATCACCAATATCATAATATTTTTTAAACTCTGTATAACTTTCTTCTCCAACCATATCAAGTTTAATAGATACTTGCATGCGTCCAAGAATATCTCCAATTTGAATAAAACTCATCTTACCCATCTTACGCATAAAAACAATACGTCCAGCAATTTTAACATCACTAGTACCATCTTCAAGATTTCTTGCATCTTTTATTTCATAATTTCTTTCAAATCGATCTGGATATGGATTCTTTATATTTTGTAATTTTTCACGTCTAACCAACTCTTGTTCATTAAATTCTCTCATAATTCTCCCTCTTTCTCGATTATAATATCATATATTAATATATTTTAAAAGAAAAAAGAACATCATTTTTTTGTTCTTTATTTACAGATAACATTATTATTTACTGAAATTTCACATAATTCAGAATCATTAGGAATTTTATCAATTAAATTATTTAATGTTTCATTTAGTTTATTAATAGGCACTTCTATAGAACCTTTGGCATATTCCTCTTTAATTTTATCTAAACCAGGAAAATCTTTATATAACTTTTCATAATAGTTTTCAAAATCACCTGACATTTTAGTCTTAGGAAAAAAATAATTAATTAAAACTTTATCTTCATAATAATTAAGTTCCATAATTGTAGCATGTCCTATATTTCTTATATTTATATAAATTGTATTATTATCTACAGATAAAATATAAGTATCACCTATTTTAGAATTATTTTTTAATATATCAAACAAGTATTTAGATTTTTCATTATTTATACCTACCATATTAATAGTATATCCATCTGATAAAGATTGTTCTTCAAGAATACCTAATTTTTGATATACATCTATATCATTTATTAAATAATGATGCATCAAATGTAATAGTTCATTTAATGTTTTAACTTCACTTATTAAATCATATATTTTCATTTCTGAATATAAAGAATATGAACAAATATTCTTATTTACATTATCTACAAACTCTTTATTTAATGAAGCTATATTATCCTTATATAATTTATTGATAGATAAAACAACTTCATCAAACGATTGAGTATTACTAAAATTTAAAACTTTTTGATACTCTCTATAGATATTATTAAATATCTTATCTATATTATAATCCTGAAAATTACTAACAGAAACTATCATTTTAAAACTTTCATATAACTTATCAATATTATCTTTTATTTCTTTTAAATAATCATATATTTTATCATAATCTTCTTTATAAAAATCATTTTTTACACGAGGAAGAAAATTTAACATTTCTTCTTTTATTTTAGTATCTAGTGCAAAAAATATTTGAACTTTTTCTAACTCAGTCATTTAACACTCCTAATTCAACAAATATATCTTTTAAATAATTTTCATCCCATATAGGAATATTTAATTCACGTGCTTTAGTTTCTTTAGAACCAGGAGAATCTCCAACTATAACAGCATCAGTTTTTTTAGATACAGATGAAGAACATTTTCCTCCAAAAGATTCAATAACATGTTCTATCTCATCTCTTCCCATAAATGATATAGTTCCTGTTATTACAAAACGTTTATTTGTAAAATAATTATTTTCTTTTATTTCCTCTCCTAAATAATTCATATTTAATCCAAGTTCTTTTAATTCATCTATTAAAAGAAGATTATTTTCATCATGAAAATAATTAAAAATATTAACAGATAATACTGGTCCTATATCATCTATATTCTCTAATGACTCTAAACTTGCATTAATTAAATTATCCATTGTTTTAAATTTTCTTGCTAAAATTAAAGATGTTTTATCTCCAATTCCTAATATCCCTAATCCAAATAACAATCGTTCTAAACTATTTTCTTTACTTAATTCAATTGCATCAAGTAGTTTATCAACACTTTTTTTACCATAACCTTCTAAAGTTATTATATCTTCACGATGTTTATATAAACTATATATATCACTTACTTTTCTCACAAAATTTAAATTAAAGAAATCTTGAATTATTTCAGGACCAAGTCCATCAATATTCATAGCCTTACGACTAACAAAATGAGTTAAGCCTTCTGTATGTCTTGCAGGACACGATAAATTTGGACAATAATAATCTACTTGTCCTTCTTTTTTTAGAAGCTTCGTTCCACATATTGGACAATTAGTTATCATTTTAAAATCTTTTTCAGTCCCATTACGTCTTTCTTTTTTAGGACCAACCACTTCTGGTATAACATCACCTGCTTTATGTAATATAACCATATCACCAATTTTTAAATCTAACATTTTAATATTATCTTCATTATGCAAAGTTGCTCTTCTTATACTAGAACCCATAATAATTACCGGATCTAATACAGCATTAGGAGTTATTT
>CAZJQA010000003.1:0-23784 GCA_964548285.1 uncultured Muribaculaceae bacterium | reverse complement strand
TAATAAAAAAGTAAATACATTTATTTTCTTTCGTTTTCACAATAATCACCTACTAAATCTAATTATATTTTAACAGCAGTATTAATAAGTGTCAAATTAATTAAGTTTATTTTTGATTACTTGACAAAAAAAGATAGAATAAATCTATCTAAAATATAACATATATATTAAAAATCCAATATATATTAATGAAACAATAACACCATTTAATTTAATACTTTTATCTTCTATTCCTTGAACTCCTAATGAGTAAGAAATTAAGAATCCTCCTATTAAACCACCAATATGGGCTTCATTTGCTACACCACTACTCATAAATCCAAATAGTAGATTGATTAATATAACAGGCACTATTTGGGTTTTAAAAACACTACCTAAATATAGTCTATAACGATATCCGAAATAAAGAATTGATCCCATTAATCCAAATATTGCTCCAGATGCTCCAACACAGACAACTAAAGGATTAATAATCGCGGCCATTAGATTTCCACATATTAAAGAATAGAGATACACGATTAAAAACTTTTTCTTACCAATAAAGTTTTCTAACTGAGAACCAATTATATATAAAGCATACATATTAAATATTAAATGTAAGAATCCTCCATGAAGAAAACCTCCAGTAATTAGTCTATACCACTCTCCATTTAATATATATGGAGTAAATACTCCTCCAACATTAACTAAGAAAGAACCTGTTAAATTACCTCCACTTAATAAGTAGGTAATAAAAAATACAGCAACATTAATAAATATCAATATATTAGTCACTACTATCTTTTTCTCTTTAAATATTTTCTCATACAATTTATTTTCTTTCATGGTCTTATCATTTATATCATTAGTAATATTTAAAAACAATTCTATTCCATCTTCATCTAACAATAAATTATTATTTATATCTGGGAATATCTTTAATAATCTTTCATCATTAATATTTGCTAAATTATCAATATATACTGTATAAAAATGATTCATATCATATAATTCTACATCAGGAGAAACATCTAATAATATATTTAAGACATCTATAGTAAATGATAAAGTCTTTCTTTTAACTTGTTTAGAAACATTATTTAGCTTTAATAAGTCATATTCATATTGTTCATTATTTATAATACTATTAGCGTTAATTCTTATTATCTTATACTTAGCATCGATATTTTGTAACCATATCTCATTTTGTACTCCCTTAACAATCATAGGAGTATAAGACTCTTTAGTAACAAAATAATGAACCAATCTCATAATATCAGTATCAGCATTAATATTAGTTTTTATTGTCATTTTATCCTCCGTGTTTCTATTATAAATAATTTAATCTAGTTTATCAATAAATTCTTGAAACTCTCTATCTAGGGGTATTTCAAAATGTAATTTCTTCTTAGTAATTGGACTTTCAAAATCTATCTCTTTAGATATTAAAAATTGTCCATATGAATTATAAGATTCACCATATAACGGATCATTATATATTGGATATCCTATATGTGATAAATGAACTCTTATTTGATGAGTTCTGCCGGTTTCTAAAACACATTTAACTAATGTATATTCTTTATATCTTTTTAAAACTTCTACATGTGTTACAGCCTTTTTACCACCTTTAACAACAGCCATCTTTAATCTGTTTTTAGGATCTCTTCCAATACTTAAATCTATCTTGATCTTATCATGAGGAAGCACTCCTACTACTAAAGCATAATATACTCTTTTAATTCTTTTATTTTTAAAATCATCAGCTAATATTTCATGAGCTTTATTATTCTTAGCTACTAATATTAAACCACTTGTATCTTTATCTATACGATGGACAATTCCAGGTCTTTTTGGGTCTTCATCACTTAAGCTTTTGGAATAATGTATTAAAGCATTAACTAAAGTATGATTATAATTACCATTTCCAGGATGAACTACCATTCCACTTTCTTTATTAATTAGTATACAATCATCATCTTCATATACAATATTAAGTGGAATATCTTCCCCTTCTAAATCTATCTTATCCTTATAATTACCGATTATTTTTATTACATCTCCAGTTTTAACGCTTGTACTACTTTTAACGACTTTATTATTTAATAAGATATCCTGATCTAATATCATCTTTTTTATTAAACTACGAGACATATCTAAATTTAAAGATAAATAACTATCAATTCTATTATTATCTTCTAATACTTCTATTTCCATTATTACCCCACATTTCTATAACTATTATCTATTAATTCATATAAATAATTAATATCTATTTTATCTATTAATACACTTACCCAATACTTTTTATTCATATGATATCCATCAAATATAACTTTATTATCTCTTTTAATATCTAACTTTAAATTAACTACTCTAACTATATCTTCTTTTAAATTAAATGTACTTCCTTTAACATCCATATATAATAAAAACCATTTACCATTCTTCTTAAAAGTTTCAAAATGGGGATATTTATCCCATGGATGTTCTCCATCTATAAAATACTTATCTTTAATATAATTATCAATTAATATTTTATTATCTAAAACGCATTTACTTACTATATCATCTAGCACCTTTATAACTTCATCATATACTTCTTTTGAATAAGTTGAATTACTCATAATATATAAATCATTAAAGTTAGTATCATATATATCAATTTTATTATTATTACCTATAGTTATTTTTAATAATAAATCTTTATTAGATAATTTATACTGATAATAATAATTATTACCTTTCTTAGTAAATCCATATTCTAATAACTTATCTTTAAGTATTTCTCCTTTATCTATAATATAATTATTATTTATCATTTTTACCCTCGATTAGTTTAATAACTATTAATATTGCTCCTAATACTATATAAGTATCAGCTAAATTAAATACAGGAAAGCTAAGTATACTTATATAATCTCTTACATAACCATAAATAATTCTATCAAATAGATTTCCTATAATTCCAGCATTTAATAATATATTATTTTTAAAAGTCTTATTAACATATATTAGACCAATAATTCCTATAATAATTAGTATTAATCTACTTCCTGTTAATATATTAAAAGATGCTCCGAAGTTTTCTAAATAATTAAATTCTAATATATCTTTTATAACTATAACTTTATTATAAGTAAAATAATACTTTGTAGATAAATCTAATAATACTAATAATATAATTATAAATATATCTTTCTTTTTCATAAAAATCACATATCAATTATAACAAAATTAAACAAAATAAGATAGTTATCTTTTTAATGCCCATTCTAATGATTCATAAAGCATTGCTAGTTCTTCTAATTTGTTTTTATCATCTAATATTTTTATACTTTCTTTAGAACTTAAATAATGACATAATTTATCATGAATAATATTAGCATTTTTAATTAACATATATCTATATTCTTTTAACATCATTATAAAATAATTAACAATATCTGTGTCTTTATATTCATCCTTATTATTAGTTATTATAGCTTTATCTTGATATCCTAAATAATAATCCATCTCTTCTATTCTAATATTATTATAAGATACAGTACTAGTTAATTTATCATTATCTAATTCAAATTCTATTAAATCTTCATAGAATAAATTTAATTTTAAAGTATGAATATTCCTATTTAATCTATTTAATAAAGCTAATTCTTCGATACTGGGAACTCCAGCGTATACATTTATATCAACTTTTTCTTTATTTAATATTTTCTTTATAGTTTTTTTATCACCAACAAAATATACTCCATCATGAAAAGCCTTTTTTAAGACTTCTACTCTAAGTAATCTCTTATCTTGAAAAGTACTACTTCCATACATGAATTTTAAAAAATAGTAATCTAATATAATATGCAATTTCATGTTTCACCATCTATTCTCATAAAAGCATTATAGTATATTAAAATAAAAAAAACAAGAACGAATTCTTGTGTTTATTTATAGATTGCTTCTACATAGTATATAGGTCTTTTTAATTTATAATATTCTTTTTCAAACTCTGTCATATAGTTTTCTATATCTTCATGATGTAAATCAAAACTAATCTTTTTAAATTGATACCAATATTGTGATAATTGTTCTAATGAATAAATATAATAATCTTTATTATCAGTTTTTAAGATTAAATGTTTATCTTTACGATATATTTGATCATATAGTCTTAAGTATGTAATATTGGTAAATCTTTTTTTAATATCTATATCCTTTGGCCATGGTTCAGGAAAAGTTATATATATTCTGTCTATTTCTTTGCTAAAAACCTCGGCAATTTTTGATGCATCCATTAATAACAATCTTACATTAGGTAAGTTTATAAAATTTAATTTCTTAACTGCAAAAGATATTTGTGATTCATCAAGTTCTATTCCAATATAGTTTATCTCTGGATGATGTTTAGCCATCTCTAAAATATATTCTCCTCTACCCATACCAAGTTCAATATAAATAGGGTTATTATTTTTAAAAACTTCATTCCATCTTCCTTTAATACTCTTAGGATTATTTATAACATAATTGCTTCTTCTAACCATATTATTAGCGTTTACTACTTTTGTATACTTCATAATTCCTCCACTAAAATTACATCCATTCCTATTTTTTTGATATTTTTTATATATACATTCTTTTCTTCATTACTTTTAAAAAAGAATAATCTTCTCTTCATTACAATAAAATATTCTATTAATCCAGATTCATTCATCATGGCATCTATTATTCTACCAAGTCTTTCTCCTGTATTTATATTTACAATATCTTTTCTTTGTAAATCAGATAAATTCATATTATTCACCACTTAATTATATTCATTAAGTACTTTTATAATACTATTATAAGGTAGAATAGCACATCCCTTACGATTACCTTGTTTATATATTTTATCATATGCGATTGCTTCATTTAATTTATCTTCATCATATTCTTCTTCATTTACCATACTTAAAAAATTATTAATATAATCTTTAGCTTCACTTATTTTTTTACCTATAATATTTTTAAGTAATATTGAAGTTGATGATGTTGATACAGCACATGCTTCTCCTTTAAAATATATATCTTTAATTATATTATCTTCTATTTTTAGATATATATCTAAATTATCAATACAGCTTTGGTTACGGCTATTTACCTTTATATAATCTTTATTATCTTCATCTTTATAATTAAATGGATGTTGATAATTTTCTAAAATAATTTCTCTTTTTTCTTCCTCGACCATTATATCATCTCTTCTAATATTCTATTTTTATCTTTTAATAAATCTACTAACTTATCTATATCTTCATATGTGTTATAAAAATACATGCTAATTCTAACTGATGAATTTTTATGAGTTACAAATTTTAAATTCTTTGCACAGTGAGAACCTGCTCTTACGCATACATGATGTTTATTTAAGTAATACGCTACGTCTTGGGCAAATATTCCATCAACATTAAATGATACTATTCCAGAATCACCTTCAATATTTAATATATCTATATGTTTAATTTTAATTAACTTGTCTATTAAATACTTTCGTAGTTTCATTTCATAATCCGAAATGTTATCCATACCAATACTTGTTAAGTATTTAATACTTTCTTTAAGTCCTATTATACCAGCGATATTAATAGTTCCAGCTTCTAATCTTTCAGGTAAATCTTTTAAATATACATGTTCTTGATCATCAAATGATTCATTCATTCCTCCACCATAATTTTGGGGAATCATTTCTTCTAAAAGTTCTTTTTTACCATATAAAACACCTATTCCAGTTGGTCCACACATCTTGTGTCCAGAAAAAGCAAGAAAATCAACGTCTAAATCGATAACATCAACTTTTTCATGAGGAACCATTTGAGCTCCATCTAAGACTACAAAGATATTATGTTGATGGGCATACTCGCATATTTCTTTTATAGGTCTTCTATCTCCTAATACATTTGTAATACCAGCTAAACTTATTACTTTAGTTTTAGGCGTAATCGTTTTTATAACATTATCTAATGTAACATAATTATTTAAAAGTGGTATATTTTTTACAACAATATTTTTTAACATATACCAAGGAATAACATTTGATGCATGTTCAGCTTCAGTAATTAATACTTCATCACCGTCTTCTAAATTATCTTTAAAAAAGCCATTAACTATCATATTTAAACTATTAGTCGTTCCTGAAGTAAATACTATTTCTTCTAAATATCTTGCATTAATAAAATTCTTAACTGCCCATCTAGCATCATTTATTTCTTTATCAACTCTAAATGCTATATCATATTCTCCTCTTCCGGAATTAGCACTGTAATCTTCATAATATTCTCTTATTTTATCTATAACTTGTTGGGGTTTAAATGTTGTAGCCCCATTATCAAAATATATAATATCTTTTCTTAACATTGGAAAATCTTTAACATTCATATCTTCCTCCTAAATATTTAAAAAACCTCTTTTAATCATTTCTATAGAATCTTTTTTATTTATACCTCGTGATTCTAAATAAAATAATTCTTCTTCATTAACATTACCAACACTCATTAAATGATTAGCTACTGTGTCATTAGAATTAACTATTAACTCTGGTAAACATATAATAGTTTCTGGATATAGATTCAAGTATTTTATATCCTCAGTATAATCATTATTCTTTGTGTTACTTTCAATAATACCTGTTAATTTCATATTAATATATGAATCCTTTTCACTTACAACTCTTATTTTAATATTACTTTTATTATTATTTCCAACTAACCTATTAATAATATTAAAAGTATTTTTCCCTTTAGAACTAATACCTAATCCTAAATCTAAATTAGTATTATTATTACTTATAATACTTAAATTACCATTAATTCCCTCTATATCTATAATATCATGAATAATTAAACTAGCATTATCTTCTAAAACAATTATTCCCTCTTTAATATTACTTATATCTATCTTATTAATAGATACTCTTCCTTTAATATAAACTATTTTATCATTTATAATTAAATTATTAAGAGGTTTATCTATAACTATTTTATTCATCTTTATCCTTTTGGTTAGTATACTTTAAAAATCCTTCTTCTAAAGTCTCTTTAGCTAAGGAATAATCTCCTCTTTTAACAATTGTTCCATTAGCAAATATTTCTACTTTATCAGGTTTTAATAATTCTATTAATTTTTCTTGATGAGTTACAACTATAAAGCTAGCTTTCGATTCTTTTTTATAATCATTAATACTATTAGCAACAGCTGTTAAAGCATCAACATCTAATCCTGAATCAATTTCATCAAGGATAACTAGTGATGGTTCTAACATAAACATTCCAAATAACTCAGCTTTTTTTCTTTCTCCACCACTCATTCCCATGTTAACTTCTCGATATAAAAAATCTTTGGGTAGTCCAATTTTCTTTAGAACTTCATTACATTTTTTATTAAAAGTAATAATATCCATTTTATGTCCATTATCTAACATTGATGTACGAATTAATTCAGCATTTTTTATTCCTTCAATCTCAATAGGACTTTGACTTATATAATATATACCAGCTGAAGCAATCTTTGATGTATCTAAATTGGTTATATCTTTATCGTTAAAAATGATACTTCCATTAGTTATCTTATAGCTTGGATGATGCATTATACTTTTACATATTGTACTTTTCCCTGAACCATTAGGTCCCATTATTACATGAATTTCATTATCAAGAATATTTATATCTATATTATGAAGAATTTTTTTACCTTCATTGGTTTCAACATTTAAATCTTTAATTTTAAGCATAATATTCCTCCCTTCATGTATTTTACCACATTAAAAGCAAAAAAAAAACTAATCAATAAACCATGATTAGTTTTAAAAAGTCTCACTACTTAACAGCGTCTTTTAATTTAGAACCAGCTTTGAAACTAGCAACTGTTTTTGCAGGAATTTTGATTTTTTCTTTTGTTGCAGGATTAATACCTTCTCTAGCAGCACGAGTCTTGCAAGAGAATTTACCAAAACCAACTAGAGTAACATCTCCGTCTTTCTTTAATCCTTCAACGATTCCATCTAAAACTGCATCTAGAGCTCTTCCAGCTTCAGCTTTACTCATATTTGCTTTTTCAGCTACATATTCAATTAAATTTTGTTTAGACATAATAGTCTCCTTTCACCTACGTAAGGCATGTACCTTACATATTAAAATTAACAAAAATTCTTTATAAAATCAAGGAAAAAGCGCATTTTTAACGTATTTTTTACTTAAATGACAAATGCGATTAAATTATTTGACCCTTTGTTTACAATTTTTGTCATAGTTTGGCCTATTTTAAAGCGTGTACTATCACTTACACTTCCTAATTTAGAAGATATTCCTTCTCTAACAATTTCTTCTAGACTACGTCCAAAAATTTCACTTTTCCATATGTTATCTGGATTATCTTTATAATCTTTCATTAAGTAATTAATTAACTCTTTACTTTGTTCTTCACTTCCAATAATTGGTTCAAAAGTACTTTCAACTGGAACATTTAAAATATGTAGACTATTAGCCTCTGCTTTTAACTTAATTCCAAATCTATTTCCTTGTTTTATTACTTGAGGTGTAGTTAACTTCATATCTTTTATATTTGGATATATCACTCCATATCCTGTCTTTAAGGCCATAGATAAAGCATTCTTAACATTTTTTAAATATTCATGTGATTCTTTATAATTTTTAAATATTTCTAACATCTTAGTCTTATTATTTAAAGAATCTCCTACATAAGACTTTAATACATCATCATATACTTCATCTTTAATGTTAATTTTTATCTCTACTAAGGCATTTTTAGTATCTAAATTAGAGATTGTAGTATTTTTAATATATGGATTATTTAAACTACTTGTAATACCATCAACATCTCTTACTTTTAATACTTTCATAGTTGAGTCTTTAATATTATCCATTATACTTTTCTTATACATATTATCTTTATCAAGGACAAATAACCAACTAGGTAATTTTATATCAAAGGAATTAACTTTAAATTCATATAATGCTTCTTTTAAAATATCTAATATTTCTCTTTCATTCAATGATTCTACATTAATATTTAAAACTGGCACTTGATACTTTTCTATTAATTCTTTTTTGATATTTAAACAATTAGTGCTTTCTGGTTCTTTACTATTTAAGATAACAATAAAAGGTTTTCCTATTTCTTTTAATTCATTTATAACCTTTTCTTCACCTTCTAGATAATCACTTCTTTTTAATTCTCCAAAAGAACCATCAGTAGTAACCACTATTCCAATTGTCGCGTGATCATGTATTACTTTTTCTGTACCTATTAAAGCTGCTTCATCAAAAGGTATTGCTTCATCAAACCAAGGTGTTTTAATCATTCTTAAGTTGCCATCATTATCTTTATAACCAACTGCATTAGGGATTACAAAGCCGACACAGTCAACTAGTTTCATTTTACATGAAAAATCATCTATCTTAATATTAGCAAAATTAGTAGGTACAAACTTTGGCTCTGTAGTCATAATCATTTTTCCGGACGCACTTTGAGGAATTTCATCCAAACATCTATTACGTTCAAATTCATCACTTATATTGGGAATAACAAGATTTTCGATAACTTTCTTAATAAAAGTACTTTTACCTGTTCTTACTGTACCAACAACTCCTAAATAAATTTCACCATCAGACTTAGATGCGATGTTTTCTAATATTTCTTTCTTATTCATATCTTCACCTAAGAAAATATATGTATTAGAAAGAAAAAAAGAACAAGTTAGCTAATATTAGTCAACTTTGTTCTTAAAGCATAATAATCACTTACAACTATATCATCTTGATTTAAACCTATCATTTTTGATTCAAAGCGATTGTAATTAAGCAAACAAACTTTCTTATAACCTTTTAATGACATCAATAATAATTCTTCATTATCTAGTTCATATTTATCAATATAATACTTATTATTAATCAATGTATATAGATTCATTTCTTTACCTACATAGATATTTTTAAATAGCTTTCCATTATTTAATAATTTAACAGATGTTATTAATGGAACTCTAATATTGAATTGTTTATCTAAGAAACTCATGTCATCTATATCATATATTTTAGATAATGATTTAAGTCCTAAAACATATACTAATTTCATAAACCCCCCTGGTATTTGTATATATTATCAAAAAAAAAGAAAAAAAGCAATTTTACTTTTTTTCATTCCATTTTTTACATGCTTCATCTAAATCTTTTAAAAGATTTGTTATATCATCTTTACTACTTGTTCGTACGCCTGCTGCATATTGATGACCTCCTCCATTATAACGTGTTGCAATTTCATTTATAATAGGGCCTTTACTTCTAATATTAACTTTATATAAATCTAAATTTTCATCATATGTAATAAATAACCATACATTAACACCTTGGATATAATTAAAATCATTAATCATATTTGAAGGTGTAGCATTATCTACATTATATTTTAAAATATCTTCCTTTTTAATAAATTCATATAATAATCCATTATCAGTAAGTGTAAAATTAGTTGCTAAATGGCCATAGAAATTAATTTCATTTAGTGGTCTTTCATATAACTTTTGATATAAAGATGTAAATGGTAAATCACATCTTTCTATAATCATAGTTACAATTTTAAAGGTTTTAACTGATGTATAATATAGTAAAAATCTATCACTGTCAGAAACAATTCCTAAAAACAAATTGCTTCCTATATTACGATCTAATTTAAAATTATTTTTAAATAATAACTCGGCTATCATCTGACATGTACTACAAGCTGTATCATCAATCCATTCAATTCCTCCAAAGTTTTCTTCAAATGGATGATGATCTATTTTAATAATCTCTTTATATGATAAATCAGTTATACCATCAATACGACTTAGATTTGGAACATCAAGAGTTATTAACAAGGCATTTTTTAAAGTTTTAACATCTACTTTATCTAAATCCCCAAACTTTTTAAAACGCGAAACACTTTTTCCTATAGCATAGACTTTTTTATTAGGAAACCTAAGTCTAATTGAGTCTCTTAAAGCAATTTCCGAACATATGGCATCAGGATCTGGCCCAATATGTCTTGCTATAACAATTGTGTCGTATTCCTTTATCTTTCTAAATATTGTTTTTTTAATGTCAAACATAAATTACTTTCTATATAATATTGTTATAAGTATCGCGAGCAATCATCAGTTCTTCTTCAGTTGGAATAACATAACAAGGTATGCTTGAATCATCTTCTGTTACTAAGGCAATTTCTCCTCTTACGTTATTTCTTTCATCAGATGGTTTTACTCCTAATACGGCTAAGTTATCCATAATTTCACGACGAGTTGCAATAGAATTTTCACCAACACCTGCTGTGAAAACTATGGCATCACATCCACCAAGTAAAACATAATATTTAGCAATAAAGTCTGTAATTTTACGAACATAAATTTTTTGAGCTAACATGCATCTATCATTACCTTTAGTAATTCCAGCTTCAATATCTCTTGAATCATCTGAAACACCAGATACTCCTAATAATCCACTTTTCTTATTAATCGCATAGTCAATGTCATCAGGTGTTAGGTTTCCCTCTTTCATAACATAAGGAATAATTGAAGCATCAATATCTCCACATCTTGTACCCATCATTATTCCAGCATTTGGTGTTAAACCCATTGATGTATCTACACATACTCCTGAATCAACTGCTGAAATAGATGCTCCTGAACCAATATGACAAGTAATAATTTTGGCATTACTACGTCCTAAAAGTTCTGCGCATTTTAAGGCTACATACTTATGACTAGTACCATGAGCTCCATATTTTCTGACATTATATTTTGTAAACCATTCATATGGTACAGGATAAATATAATTTTCTTTTGGCATTGTTTGATGGAATGCTGTATCAAATACTACAACATGTTTTGCATCAGGAATAACAGCTTTAGCAGCGTTAATTCCTACTACTGCAGCCTTATTATGTAAAGGTGCTAAAACGGCTAGTTCAGTAATTTTATCAACTACTTCATCTGTAGCTTCAACTGATTTATCAAAGTAAGAACCACCTTGAACAATACGATGTCCTACGCCTTTAATTTCACTTAAATCACTTACAACATTTCTTTCTAATAATTCTTCTACTAATTTTTCGAAGGCAACTTTATGATCTGGCATATAAAATTCAACAGTAGTTTTCTCTCCATTTTGCTTTATAACATAATCACTATTTTTGTCTCCAATTCTTTCAAATAAGCCAGAAATTAATACTTTTTCTTCAGGCATATCAAATAGTCTAAATTTTAAAGAACTACTTCCAGCATTAACTGATAATATTTTCATAAATCTTCCTCCAATAACAATTATACACAAAAAAAAGCGTTATTTCTACATATTTAGTATAAATAACGTGTAAGTTTAACACTTTTAACTTCATTACTATTTTCAAAATTCTTCAAATACTGTTTTAAAAAATATACTTTATCTAAATTATTATCAAAAATAGTATCACATAATTCTAAAGCATCTTCTAGATAAATTTTATTATATAATTCATATTTTGTTAACTTACAATCACTAAAAGGTAATTCATCAACCTTTTTACAATATTCAAGTAACTTGATAAAGGTATTAATATTATTTTGCCATATTATAGGATTTAAAGTGCCATTTGGAGTTCTAAATTCTATAGTATTATGAAAATCATACTTATTAATCTTATATACATTAGATAGATTAACTGCCTTACATCTATCTAAACTTTCTCTTTCTAAAATAAAATAACCTGTCTTATTGGATTTAAAATATTTTTTAAAAGTATCCGCGACTGGAGTTGCATGTTTTATAATAGATGCTCTAGGTCTTATAAATTCTCCATTAGTAAATCGAAAAAACACTTTTTCATATCTTGCCCATAACCCAATAAATTTTAATAATGTTTTCTCGTTGTCGATTATTTGAGCTCCTACATGAACATGAGCACCACAGTTATCATCTATCTTACCATCTTTCATTTTTTGACACATTAAATATAATTTTTTCCAATCTGAATCAGTATCATATAAAACATTTGAGATAACTTCACATCCATTTTCTATAGATGGATCATACTTTGCTTGCCACTCTTTTAATTCATCATATTGAGAAATCTTCTCATTCATATCATTTTTACTAATAGAATCATTTTCAATTTCTACTCCAAAAGTATCATTATTATTAACCCCTAAAATATTTCTATATTCTAAATAATATTCTCCTATATAATCTAATATTTTTTGTAAATCTTTTTTCTCTAACTTACTAAACATTATATTATCTTCTTTATTTACGTATGTAAATATATCTTTTTTCATTTTAACCCCCCTAATTAAAAACCCTTATTGTACTTTACCAATTTTATTAAACGGATAAATAATAAAGTCTGTTGTTCCTTTAATATCTCCTATCCTAATAGGACCAAAATATCTACTATCCAAAGATACCTCGCGATTATCTCCCATCAAAAAATATTCATCTTCTTTTAACGTTATAGCTTCAAAGTCATTAGTATGACCATATTCATAATTATCTTCTAATTTTTTATCATTAATATATATTATCCCATTTTCACATTTAATTGTTTCATTGGGAAGAGCATATACCCTTTTAATTAGTGTTTCTTTATTACCATGTTCCGGATTATATTCTGCAACTACTATATCAAACCTTTTAATATCTTTTTTCTTCCATAAAAGCATTATTTCATTACCACTTAAAGTATCATACATACTTTGTCCATGAACCATTATAGGAGTAACAATAAAACTTCTAACTAAAACAACAATAATAACTATAACTATATATGATATATATTCTTTATATTTAACCATTAAAATCACCTAAATAATTTTATCATTCATAAAAAAAATAGTAAAGATAGGTCTTTACTAATTTCTTTCTTTAACTTTATACTCTTTACGCATTCCTTTAATAAAGTTAAGTTTAGCACGACGAACCATACCTTTTCTTATAACTTCAATAGAATCGATTGTTGGAGCATTAACTGGGAAAATACGTTCAACACTAACGCTGCCTGATTTTTTTCTAACAGTGAAAGTCTCAGATACAGAACCACCCTTTTTAGCTATTACTAAGCCTTCAAAAGCTTGGATACGTTCCTTTTTACCTTCCTTAACCCAAACGTTAACTCTAACTGTGTCTCCTACACGGAATTCTGGAATGTCTTTACGAATATGACGTTCATTAATCTTATCAACTAAATTTGCCATAATAGACTCCTTTCTAAAACTATTACATATCATCATAAAATATTTCAGCGGATAATACATCACTTTTTTTCAAAAGCAAGTAGATTATACCATAACTATTAAAGTAATGCAAATTTTTCTTTAAATAGAAAAGAAACTATTCTTCTAGTTTCTTTTCTTCTTTCTTCTTTGTAGTTTTCTTTTTTGTAGTTTTCTTTTTTGTGCTTTTTGCCTTAGAAGAACTTTTATTAATTACTTTTTCTTCTTCTAATGCTTTTTTTTCTACCTCTTCTATTAATAATTTATCTTCTTCTAGATGTTTCATATCTTCTTCATCTTTTTTATCAAAGAACATCTTATAAACAATTATTAATATAATTCCTAATACAACAAATACACAAAATTGTACAGTTAAATTATTCACAAAGAAAGATAAAATTAATGAACAAATATTACTTAAGATAAAAGAAAATGTATATACTTTTTCTGTTGATAATTCAATGACTGTTAATAAGATAACAATCATTAACCACATAGCCCAAAGATTCATTATTTAACCCTTTCTAATCTAAAGTAAACTTTTTCACCATTAATATCAAATTCTTCACTTAAATTATCTTCTTTATTAATAGATAATGCTAATGTTTCTTTTTTAATATATTCAATATTATTATTTAAAGCTTTTATAAATTTATCACTACCATCATAATAAATATTAATATGATCCATTATTTCATAGCCATTATTCTTACGTAGTTGTTGAATCTTTGATACAGCTTCTCTTACTAAGCCTTCTTCTCTTAATTCATCATCTAATGTTGTATTTAATATTACAAACTTATTGTTATCAATACCCAAATCAAAACCTTCTTTAGGAGTTTTAACAATTAATACCATATCTTTAGTTACTTGTAATCTTTCATTATCTAAATCAATTGTTATATCTTCTCCTTTAACTAATGAATCTTCTTCCTCCTTAGTTAAGTCTTTTAAGGCATTTTCAAATAATCTTAACTTAGATCCTAAAGTTTTACCAACTTCTTTATAATTAGGTTTAATTGTAAATGACATATATTTTCTTAAATCATCTATATATGAAATATTTTTAACATTTAATTCTTCTTTTATTAAATCTTCATGTTCTAAAACAAGTGACTTATAATTACTATCAATTAATACTTCACTTAATGGTTGTCTAACCTTAATTCTTACTGTTTCACGAATCATTCTACCAATACTAATTAAATCTCTTACTAAATCCATCTTTTGTTCTAATGTATCATCTATTAATTCTTGATTATATTTTGGATAATCTGTTAAATGTACTGATAAATCTCCTGTTAAATTTTTATACATTTCTTCAGGTAAATATGCGATTATTGGAGCACATAACTTACATAATCCTACTAAAACTTCGTATGTAGTTATATAAACACTCTTTTTAGAATTATTTAATTCACTTCCCCAGAATCTATCTCTATTACGTCTAATATACCAATTTGATAAATCATTAGATACAAAATTAGTAATCTTTCTTGTAACGATATTTAAATCATATTCTTCAAAAGCTTCTCTGACATCTTTTACTAAACGATTATATTTAGATAGTAACCATTTATCAATCTCTTCTCTATCTTTATATGAAACATTACATTTAGAAATGTCAATTTTATCAATATTAGCATATGTCTTAAAGAATGTATAAGTATTACGAAGAGGATTAAAGAATTTAGAATAAACTTCTTTTAGACCATCACGACCAAACTTAAGTGGAGTCCAAACAGGTGAAGTATAAAGCATATACCATCTTATATTATCGGCTCCAAATTCGTCCATTATCTCATTTGGATCAATAATGTTACCGATAGACTTAGACATTTTTTTACCTTCTTGATCAAGCATCATATCATTAACAACGACATTTTTAAATGATGATTTACCACTTATAAGAACTGATATTACTAATAAAACATAGAACCATCCACGAGTTTGATCTACACCTTCGGCAATAAAATCAGCTGGAAATTGAGATTCAAATAATTCTTTGTTTTCAAATGGATAATGTAACTGAGCATAAGGCATTGAACCTGAATCAAACCATACATCCATTACATCATTTACTCTAGAAATTGTTTTACCACATTTTGGACATTTCAAATGAATATTATCAATATATGGACGATGCATTTCCATATCAGCAGGTACTTCTTCAATTGCTTTTTCTCTTAGTTCTTCAAATGAGCCAACACATTCTATATGTCCACATTCACATTCCCAAAGAGGCATTGGACAACCCCAATAACGATTTCTTGAAATACCCCAGTCAACCATGTTTGAAAGCCAATTATTAAATCTCTTTTCACCAACATAATTTGGATACCAATTAATGCTTTTATTAGCCTCGATTATTTCATCTTTTTTAGCAGTTGTTCTAACATACCAAGCATCCTTAGCATAATATATAAGAGGATTTTTACATCTCCAGCAATGAGGATATTCATGTGTCATCTTAATTTTCTTAAACAATTTATCATTTTCTTTTAAATATTTAATTATTTCGATTTCTAGATCACTATCAGTAACTACTCTACCTTTCCATGGTCCAACATTATACTTTCCATCTAAGCCAACAGGATTTATAAAAGTTATGCCATTTTGTTTACATACACGATTATCATCCTCACCAAATGCTGGAGCTATATGAACTATACCAGTTCCATCGCTGTTAGTAACATAATAATCACTTAGTATTTCGAAAGCTTTGCCTTCAACACTTATAAAAGGTAATAGTTGTTCATACTTTCTTCCTTTTAATGATTCGCCTTTAAATTCATCTAAAATTGTATACTCTTCATCCAATACTTTATCGGCTAAATCTTTAGAAACTATGAAATTATATCCTTTTGAATTTACTTTTAAATAATCTAAATCTGGATTAACACATAATGCAACATTGGCAATTAAAGTCCAAGGAGTTGTTGTCCAAACTAAAACATAAGTATCTTCATCAACTAATTTAAAAGGAACTATTACTGTATTAACAGAAATATCTTTATATCCTTGAGCGACTTCATTTTGAGATAATTCAGTTCCACATCTAGGACAATATGGTAATACTTTATTACCTTTATATATTAAACCTTTTTTAAATAATTCATTGATAATCCACCATTCTGATTCAATATATGGATTAGAACATGTAACATATGGATTTTTAGTATCAATAAATTGACCCATCTTTTTTGTTATATCTTCTACTTCTTTTATATTAGTTGTTGTTTCTTTATTACATTCTTTACAAAAATTTTCAATTCCAAAATTTTCAATATCAGCTTTACTCTTAAATCCTAATTTTTTTTCTACATTAACCTCTATTGGTAATCCATGAGTATCAAGACCAATTTTTCTTAAAACATGATATCCATTCATTACTTTATATTTACAAAAAGCATCTTTAATAGTTTTAGCAAAAACATGATGAATACCAGGTTTAGCATTAGCGTATATTGGTCCATCATAGAAGACAAAATCAGGACCACCTTTTCTTAAATCAATACTCTTTTCAAAAATTTGTTCTTCTTCAAAAAATTTTTCTATAGTAGAATCAACATCTGATATCTTTCGATTATCCAAATCTTTAAAATTATTCATTAACATCCTTCTTTCTAAAAAATAAAAAGGATGGCCTCAAGGAGTCTTTTACGACGTTACCATCCTTTATTTAACTTAATTACAATTATCGCTTGCTAACGCTTAAAGTATATCTTAAGTGATATTTATTAATTAATTTTATCTTTTCTCACCAACCAAAGACTCTCTAAAAAACGCTTTAATAAACTTGTCTTAAACTTTAAGAACAATTAAATTATATGCAAATATAACTACTTTGTCAAACTATTTTCTTTCTTTTTTATGTTATTTAATTAATATACTACTTCATAAAAAAAGTAAGCATATTATACTTACTTATAACCATACACCGTATGTTATCGCTGCCATAGCAAGTAAAAGCCCCACTATATAAAATAATTTAACAATATCATTTTCACTCCATCCAAGTTGTTCAAAATGATGATGTAAAGGAGCCATTAAAAATACTTTTCTATTAAATTTTCTAATCGCGATAATTTGAATCATACTTGATAAAGTCTCTACAACAAATACTCCACCAATAAGTACTAGAGAAAGTTCGTGTCTTGTTATTATGGCAATTGATGCCATCGCAGCTCCTAAACTAAGACTTCCTAAATCTCCCATAAAAACACGTGCAGGATGTGAATTAAACACTAAGAACCCTAGTAAAGAACCAACTAATACAAAGCAAAATATAGCTACTTCTTCACTACCTTCCATCCAAGCAGCATTCCAAGATAGAATACCAAAAGCTAAAAAGGCAATTACTGATAATCCAGCGCATAATCCATCAAGTCCATCTGTTATATTTACAGCATTACTTGTTCCTACTAAAATAAAGAGAATAAATAAACCAAAAGTCCATCCTAAAGGAACAGTTAAATGCAGGAATGTTATTTCAATTGTTGGTTCTCCACCATTTTTCATAAATATATAAAAGAATATTAACGAAATACACATTTGTAATAAGAATTTAGTTGATATTCTTAAACCATCATTATTATGATATCTAACTTTCAAAAAATCATCAACAAAACCTAATAAAGCATAAGATAAGAATACAAAGACAACTATTATTAAATTATGATTTAAAGATATTGAACCTCTTATATATAAGAATAATAAAGAAAGAATAACCGGAATAATAAAAATAATTCCTCCCATTGTTGGTGTACCTTCTTTTTTTAGGTGTCGTTCACCAACCATATGACTAACATGTTGTCTAAAATTTACTTTCTTTAATGTTGGAATAAAGAATACTCCACATATTATTGCAAATACAAATCCTAACATAATTGCAAGGACAGCTTTAGCAAGTATTAACATACTATCACCTACCTCCTTTATTATACACTAAAAAAGGTTATTTTTTTATTATTTTACAACAAATTTACTTTTTTTAGACATCACCAAGCATTAACTTAACTGTTCCTAATTCCGGAATATAAGTGTTAGCAGGAGGACTTTGATAAATAACCTTATTACCATCACCAGAATATAAAATATTAAATCCTTGTAACATTTTATTAGCTTCACTTACTGTATAACCAGTTACATCAGGAACTATTATATATTTTTTATCATAATAATTGTATTTTTTGGGTATTCCATCTTTTGAACTATCAATATTTAATATAGAGATAGCGGATGTTAAAATGTTTTTAGCAATAGGTGCTGCTACTTGTCCACCATATTGTATAACATTTTTGGGATGGTCTATGGCAACATATAATACAATTTGAGGGTTATCTGCAGGCATAAAACCAATAAATGATAAGATATAATCTCCATCAACATAATGACCATCGGTTACTTTTTGAGCTGTTCCGGTTTTACCACCAATTCGATAGTTTTCTATATATGCATTACGACCAGATCCATTAGCAACAACGCTTTCTAGAGCAAAACGCACAAGTTTTGAAGTATCATCACTGATAACTTTTCTTTTTAATTCTTTATCAAATCTTTTAATAACGTTATTTTCTAAACTAATACTTTTAACTATGTGTGGTGTATATAAATTACCTCCATTTATTGCAGCTGATACAGCAGTTACTTGTTGAATAGGAGTTACACTTATACCTTGCCCAAATGAAGTTGTAGCAAGTTCAACTGGGCCCATTCTATTTAAATTAAAAAGTATTCCTTCTCCTTCACCATTTAAATCAATTCCTGTTTTTTCTCCAAATCCAAATTCATTTATATACTTCATTAGTCTTTCTTTTCCTAATAAACTTCCTAAATATACAAATCCTGGATTACAGCTATTTTCAACTACATTTAAAATAGTTTGGTCTTTATGACCTCCATGTTTCCAACAATGTATCTTTGCTCCATCAACATCTATAACACCCGAGTCATAAAAATGGTCTTCAAACAAATTAACAGTGTTTTCATTTATAGAACTTGAAAGAGTAATTATTTTAAAGGTTGAACCTGGTTCATAAGTCATCCAAATAGGCAAATTACGGTTTATTACTTCAACATCATAATCCTTATAATTATTAGGATTAAAATCTGGTCTACTAGCAATTCCTAAGATATCACCATTAGATGGATCCATAGCCATAATTAATGCATGTTCAGGATCATATTTTTTTATTATATTATCAAGTTCATTTTCTATTGAAAGTTGTAAATCTAAATCTATTGTTAAAGTTAAATCCATTCCATCTTGAGGACTACTATATATTTCACTTTCATTAAGTTTATTACCTTTTCCATCTGAATAATATTTAATACTACCATCTTTACCTTCTAAATATTTATCATAAGTTAATTCAATCCCAGATAATCCTTGATTATCAATGCCTACATAACCTAAAGTGTGACTTAAAACATTATTATTTGGATAATACCTTACTCCTTCTTTTAGAAGATAAACTCCTTTATAATGCAAATCACTTATTCTATCCGCGGTTTGAAAATCCAATCTTCGACCTTCAGGATGAACTCTTTCAATACTTGTTTTTTTACTAACATGTTTGTACATTTCATCATATGATACATTTAGTATTTCACTTAAATCCTTGGCAACTTTTTCTTTATCATCTATTTGATTGGGAATTAAAACCAAAGAAACTGTTGTAAGATTACCAGCGAGCAATTTTCCATTTCGATCATATATATTACCTCTATCGGCACCTATGGGTAGATTTCTACTCCATAAATTATTAGCATTAATATTTAACTTGTCATACATTATAACTTCTACATAAAAAACTCTAATTACAATAATACTAAATATTAATAAGACCATTAAAAATATGAACCTTATTCTTTTATGAATATCATTAAAAAACATTCTTTCACCTATATAAGAATATGCATAAAAAATGAAATAATTAAAAAAGTAAGACTAAAAAGTCTTACCAAGAAAGGGATTACATTTTTTTGCGGGAACTTACGATACAGGCACTAATATCAAAAACTATTACAAAAAGCAAAACTAGTATAACAAAAAACTTTAACAATCTTATCACCTTAAAAATAGTATATGTCAAAAAAATGATTTATATACTTTCCCTTTCTTGATGGCATCATATCATTTTAGTGTTCTTTAAACAAAATATCAATTTTATATTTTTAGTAATATATTTAATACTATATTTATTAAAAATAACTATATTTATATTATATATGTCTATAAATAAACAATAATATTTACACAAAATAAAAAATTAGTATATTTTTAGACATTTTTATCTTTTTATACTAATTTCTTCATTGGCAACAACTTTATCAAAATTTTTATATAATATATCATCAATTATATTAGAATCTTTTATAATCCATCTTAATTTTCTCATAAATTTCTTCATAGGAAATGGTGTGTCATGGTGTACATCACTTCCAAGAAAACTGATATAATCATTTTTTAAAAAATATTTCAAAGTTTTTTTAGCCTTTGAACCATATTTTCCAAGTAAACTTTTGTAATTTCCTTGTAGTAATACTCCCATTTGTAAATATTCTTCTATCATCTCAGGATTTTTTTGAAACATTAGATATCTTTCAGGATGAGCAAGTATAGGAACATATCCATTCATAACTAAAGTAAAAATGATATCTCTAGTATTCTTCAATTTATTATTTAAAGGAAATTCTAACAATAAGTAACGACTATTATTAAGTGTCATTATTTCGTTACTTTTAATAAGACTTAAATAATTATGAGTTATAAAAGTTTCATTACCTAAATATAACTTAATAGGTATTTTTTCTTCATTAACTTTATTAACCAAACTATCAAAGAGTTCTTTTTTAGTTTTATTATTAGCATTATATTTTGTATTATACATATAATGAGGAGTAACCATCATCTCAGTTATTCCCTCTTTATATGCACGTTTTATAATTTTAATACTTTCTTCTAAAGATTTAGATCCATCATCTATTCCGTATAAAACATGCGAGTGTAAATCTTTCATTTATTTCACCTTATTTTCACTGTAATAATCTTTTGTATAATATCCATAATAAGAATTTTTCTTAATTGTAACATTGTTAATTACAACACCTGTGATTTGTGATCCGACTTGCTCAAAATTTTTAATAGTTTGTTCTAATAATTCACTTCTTGTTCTATGACTAGTAATAACTACGACATTAGCATCAGATAACTTTGATAAAATAAGTGAATCACTTAAACCAACTGCAGGAGGACAATCTAAAATAATAATATCAAACATTTTTCTTAATTTTTTTATTAACTCTTTATTATTATTAGACGCTAATAACTCAACCGGGTTTGGAGGTGTTGGTCCTGTAGGTAAAACATATAAGTTTTTATAACTAGTCTTTAAAATATAATCTCGTATTTTTTTTTCAAAATTATTATCTTTGCTATTATAATTATAAATTAGATTAGAATATCCACCTGTTGCAGAATTAATAATATTAAATATATGATGTTGTCTTCCTCTTCTTAGATCACAGTCAATTAATAAAACTTTTTTGTCTTCCTCTGAATATGCGGCTGCTAAATTTGCTGAAATAAAACTCTTACCATCTCCACTTGTAGGTGATGTAATTAAAATAACTTGCATTTTTTTATTTAAATTAGCAAATACTAGGTTAGTTCTAATAGTCTTAATTGATTCGCTTAATAAAGATTTGGGATTATCACTAATAATTTTATCATTGTTTATTTTTTTCATTTGTTATCCTCCTTTGGAACTAAACCAAGAACAGTCAAATGAAACTTTTCTTCAATTTCACTTGATGATTTAATAGATGTATCAAAATAATATGTAACAAATATTAGAAGACTAGAAATAGTAAAACCAATTAAAATATAAATTAGATTTTCTTTTACTAAATTTATATTACTTGGAACATATGATTCAATAGCTTTATCTAAAACTGTTACATTATCTATCTTGTAGATATTTTTTACCTTTGATGTAAATATCGGAACTATAGAATTAGCTATATTTTTAGCTTCTGTTGGATTATTAGATACACAAGATATTTTAATTAGTTCAGTATCTGATACACTTTGAACACTTATATTTTTAGATAATTCATTAACAGTGTAATTGAGATTTAATCCATCTATTACGCTTTGCAATACCTGACGACTTTTAATAATACTACTATAAGTTGAAAGTAAATTACGATTCAACTGATAATCTGTATTTGTATAAGCATAACTTGATACTCCTGAATTTTGTCCTGCTAAAACAATTGTCGTACTACTTTGATACATTGGTACTCTAAAAAAGATATTATATACGTTGCCACCTACTACGACAACCATAATAGCTACTATTACATATATTATTTTATTAAAATAAAATCTAATAAAATCTTTTATATCTATTTCTTCCACACTAATCACTCCCTATTATTTATAATTTTACAATAAAATTATTTCCTTTTCAATCCTTTTAATAAAAGAAAAATAATTCCTCCTGAGGTATCTATTAAAACATCTTTAATAGATG
>CAZJQA010000002.1:10425-24323 GCA_964548285.1 uncultured Muribaculaceae bacterium | reverse complement strand
AAAATATAAAACTTGAAAAAGTATTAATTATGTGTTAATATGTATATAGATGAAGGAAACTTCATACAATAAAAAAGGAACACTTAATATGCCATGTTGAGTGTTACCCAATATTTTTGGTTGGCACCTAAATCATTGCTGAGTTAGGTGCACTTTTATTTTAGCTTTACAAAAAGTAATGCTATAAGTAAAAGGATGATAAGTAGTAAGATGGAGATTAAAAAATCTTTCTTACTCATAAGCATCACCTCCAGTCTTTAGAAGATTGAAGGTAGCACCCAACTTATTAAATGTTCCAACTATATTTTACTATAAGTTAATTATAAAAATCAATCGAACAAGCTAAAAAAATAATAATATTTTTGTACAACGAAAAAATTAAAAAGTTGGCGGTGTAAAATGCTTTATTTTAAACAAATTTCAAAATAATAGAAACTTCTCTCAAGGTTACATTCATGGGTCCAAATCCCATACAGATCACCAATTATGAAACAAAGACCTTTATTTAAGGTCTTTTTATTATAAATTTATCTAATACTCTACTTCTAATTAAATCACTCTTAACTTCATCGATAGTTAGATAATTTCCTATCATATTAATAAATGTTCTACAAATACCATAATCATTATTTATAATTAAATTACGAAGTTTATCTTTATCATCATTATCCATATCTCCCCATATATATGGACCATTATTATTCATTAGATAATCACAAATTTCGATGATATTATTACTTATTATCTTATCTTTATCACACTTATATGCAAAAAAGACATTACATTTATCATCATACTTTTTAGATAATCTATCAACATGTTCATCATAATATTTTAAAGCCCTTATAACTTTATTTATTCTCTCTTCTTTTACATATAAATATAAATTCTTCTTTAAATTTAATATTGATATATGTTCGTAAAGTGATCTTTCTAAGGGAGAATGATCTAATAATACTAAAGAATTTATTTCTTTATCTATTTTATTTATTACTCCATTATAATTTTCCATAATACCCTCCGTTAAATATATTATATATATTTAAAATATAATGTCAAATTGACATTTATAACTTTAAATACTACATAATTATTGATACAATGTAGATGGTGATAGTATGAATGAAAGAATAACAGAAGAGCAATATCAAAATGCCTTACAAGTTATTGAAGGATATAAAGCTGAAGAAAAAAGTTTGAATGATATGTATAAATCTAAATTAAGATATTCTCATATTATTTTACCTGAAACTCTTAATGATTTGGTTATTTCACTTCATAAAGAAATAGCCAATATGAATGAAGCATTAGAACGTTTTCTAATAAGTCATCCTCAAGATGTAGATGTAATTAAAGATATTAGAACAATGATTGATAATAATATTAAAGAAGATATAATCGTTGATAAATATAAAGATTATAAAGGTTTAATTAGAGACTTAGAAGAATTAGAAAGTAATAAATATGTATATAATTATGTAAGAGACTTAGAAGATGAACATCAGAAAGCTTTAAGAATTGTTGATAAATATAAAAATCAACTAAAGAAAAGTTTTTTGACATCTATTAAAGAAAGATTAACAAAAAAAGAAGAACAAGGTATGAAACGTTAAATCATATCTATTCTTCTTTTTATTTCGTCTTTTCCAAGTATTTTAATAATATCATATAAATTAGGTGTACGTGATTTTGTTGTTATAGCAACTCTTATAACTGTAGATATATCTGCAACATTACCTTTAAACTTATCAGGTTCTTTTTTATACTCTTTCATATTAGAAGCATATCCTAAATTATCACATAATAATTTAACATTATTAAACCATTCTTCTTCATTTAAAGATTCATCATAATATTTATCAATATATATATTTAAAATATTTTTTATTTCATTTATATCTGTTATCTTTTGCCATTCATAATCTTTAGCTTCGTATAATTCATTGTACATAAAATATATTGAATCTTTTATTTCACTATACATAGCAAAATCTTTACGTGGTTTATTACTTTCTCTTTCAATATTTAATGTATCAATAGTTTTATCTTTATATTTAGTAATTAAATTATTGAATTCTTTATCATAAATACTAGACCATGAAAGCAAGTTATCATAAACTTCTTTTGAGGTCAATTTACTTAAGTAATTACGACTTATATTAAGTAACTTATCCATATCAAAAAGTGAACCACTTGTACTCATCTTATCAAATGTCATATTAAATTCTTCAATATCTTTATCCGGATTATTATTCATCCATTCCTCGAAGTTAGAATTAGCTAATGTATATAAATATATTTTTACAGCCTCTACTGGAATTCCTTTTTCTTTATAATATAAAACATTTGCTTCAGGATCTTTTCTTTTACTTATTTTTCTTCTAATTCCATTCTCTTCTTTTTGGATAGTAGCTAAATGAGCATATGTTGGTAATTTAAAACCTAATACTTTAAATAATTCATAATGAATATTCAAACTACTGATCCATTCATCACCACGAGTTACATGAGTAGTACCCATTAAGGTATCATCTACTGCATGAGCAAAATGATAAGTTGGAATACCATCTTCTTTAAGTAAAACAATATCCATATCATTTTCTGGAAGTTCAATCTTTCCTTTAATAGAATCATTAATAACAATCTTTCTATCAAAATCTCCATTACTCTTTAATCTTATTGTATACTTTTCGCCATTTTTGATTTTTTCAACCACTTCATCAATTGATAAGGCTCTTTCTTTGCTTGTCCATTTTCCATAGTAGCCAAGTCTTTCCTTACGAGCTTTTTCAATACTTAACATCTTTTCTTTTTCTTCTGGTGTTAAAAATGATGGATAAGCTAAATCTTTAATTATTAAATCTTTAACAAATGCTTGATAAATATCTTTACGCATACTTTGAATATAAGGTCCATAATTACCTTTATCCATATTATTATCTAATATAGGACCTTCATCAAAATTGATATCATAACTTTTAAGTGAATTAATAATTACATTTATGCCATCATCAATACTTCTTTTTTGATCAGTATCTTCAATTCTTAAAAAACATACTCCATTTGTTTGATGAGCAAGTTTACTCGCGACCATTCCTTGATATAAAGAACCTATATGAACCATTCCTGTTGGAGATGGAGCAAGTCTTGTAACGATAACATTTTCACCTAGATTTCTCTTAGGATACTTTTCTTCATAATATTTTCTATCATGCTTACACTCTGGTAGTAAAAAATTAGCATATTCTTCTCTTGTCATAAAAATTACCTCTTTTTCATGTTAAATTATTACATAAAAAAGATGGTTTTGCAACCATTAACCTATTCATCAAGAATAACTACATAAGGATCTTCTATTACTCCAGTTCCTGTAACATATGTATTTTGTCTTAAAGTTATGACTGGTCTTATAAATAATTGTTCATTAAATGTTTCTTCACCAAGAGAACCATCTTTTTTTAATATCATATAATATCTAATATTATTTACTTCACGACTTGGAGTCATCGTCCAAATATCTTTTTCTAACCCATCTATGTATAAGAAATAATTATTATCAGCGTCTAATGAACCCCCAGCATACATGATATCATCAAGTGTTAAAATGCTAATTTTTAATGCTTTATTTGAACCATCGCAGACTGTTGTTGGTAAATTAGCAGTAAACAATCTATAATTAGGCAAATAAATTATTTCATCTTCACTACTTAATACGGAATCATCATAACAATAGTCAGTACTTAAAATGAATTTATAATAGTCCATTAATTCTGTATTATAAAACTTATTTAGTGTTTCATAAACATTGGTAGATTCAAAACTTGGGTTATTATTAATATAATCATAAGAAACTAAATTATCTAATGTTTTATTTAAAACTAACTTTACACTTCCATCTTTTTTAACACTAAGGATTCTCCATATATTATTAGCAAAACTTACATAATTATTATCAACACTACCATGATAATACATTATATCTTTATCTTTTACTAATCCATCTATTTCTTTATTATCTTTAGCATCTTTACTTAGTATTTCTTTAAATGTTTGATTATTATTATCTTCAAATATATCTAAACTGGTTTCTAATTCATCATCACACTTGATAGTTAAAGTATATCTCATTGTTTCATTTGGTTTAATAATATTTTCACTGATTATATTTCCTTCTGTTACTTCTCCATCGCTACTTTTTCCGCTTTGAATTAATGTGTAATTACCAGTTCCATTAGTATTTTTAAATACTACGCTATACTTAACATCTTCTACATCATGATTGGTAATTGAAAAATTAGTATCTACTTTATCTTTACACTTTATCTTTTTGCCATTTAAGAAATTAATAGATAAACCATCTTTTACTTCTATAATTGCATCTTTTAATAAAACATTTTCCTTATAATTATTATAATCTATTAATATAGCAATATTAATAACTATTAAGACTAATAATATAAATGCTATAATTTTATACTTCCTCATCATAATAATCAACCCTTTATTACTATAAGTATACTATATTTTTTTTTAAAATGTCTACATAACAATTATATTTACTCATACTTTACAAAAAAATGATAAATCTTATGACTTATCATTTTTCTTATTAATCAAATAATCTTTTAAAACTAAACTTACATTATGAGGAAGTATTTGATCTAATTCTTCAATTGAAGCATCTGTTATTTTAGTAACACTTCCAAATTTTTTTATAAGTTGTTTTTTTCTAACTTCTCCAATACCATCTATACCATCTAAAACGCTTGAAATAGAACCTTTACTTCTAACTTGTCGATGATAATTTATTGTAAATCTATGAACTTCATCTTGCATTCTTGTTAAATAATGAAATACATTAGGATTACTTATTTCAATAGTCTCTAAGGTATCACCATCAACTAAATCATTAGTACGATGTTTATCATTCTTACGTAAACCACATACTTTAATATTTAAATTTAACTTTTCAAGGATTTCCTTACAGGCATTAATTTGTCCAATCGCACCATCTACAATTATGAGATTTGGTAGTTCTGTTTTATCTACTAAAGCTCTTTGGTAACGTCTGTATATAACTTCTCTCATCATTCCATAATCATCATTTTTTTCATAACTCATCTTATATTTACGATATTCATTTTTAGCTGGGTTACCATTTTTATAAACTACCATTCCAGAAACACACCATGAACCAAATAAATTAGAATTATCAAACAAATCAATTCTATCTAGAACATCTAAGTTCAATAACTTGCGCAATTCTTCATTGGCATTCTCGCTCATATCTTCTTTTCTTTTTAATAATTCAAATTTATTTTTCAGATTTAATTTAGCATTATTATTAGCCATAATTAGTAAATCATGTTTTTGTCCTTTTAGTGGTGTAAAAAGAATTCCATTTAAAACTTCATTTAATAAGGTTTTATCTATTTCTTCTGCAATGATAATTTCTTTTGGTTTTTCATGTCTTTCATAGTAATTAACTATAAATGATTCCATTGTTTCTTGTAAGTCGCTTATTACAGGGAAAATATCTTGGAAGGAACTAATGATTTTGCCATTTCTAACGAATAATATTTCTATAGATATATAGCCTTCATCAAAATAATAACCAATATAATCACGATTAGTTAAATCACTTAATGTAATATTTTGTCTCTTATTTAAAATTTCTAAATAATCTAATTCATCTTTTAATTCTTTAGCCATTTCAAAGTTTAATATTTTACTATACATCTCTATTTTTTTTAGAATTCTTTCTTTTAATTTAGATGTATCTCCATTTAAGAAAGTAATAATTTCCTTTTCCATATCATCAATTATTTTTGGATCAATCTTCTTTTCACAATAACCTAGGCATTCCCCAATGTGATAATATAAGCATACTTTTTTAGGGTTACCATCACACTTCTTTAAAGGATATATTCTATTTAGTAGATTAACAATTCTTCTCGCTGCATAAGCATTTGGATAAGGGCCAAATAATTTTTTCTTATCTTTCTTTTTAATACTTAAATATCGAGATACTTTAAGTTTTGGAAATGGTTTATTAATATACTCTATATAAGGATAACTTTTATCATCTTTAAGTAAAATATTATATTTAGGATTATATTGTTTAATAAGATTTATTTCTAATAGGAAAGCTTCTACTTCATTATTAGTTACTATATATGTAAAATCCGTAATTTGACTTACCATCTTTGCTGTTTTACCTGTATGTATACGATTAAAATATGAATTTACTCTTCGATGTAAGTTCTTCGCTTTTCCAACATATATAATTATTCCATCTTTATTTTTCATCTGATAACTACCAGGAGAATTTGGAATTAATTTTAATTTATCTTTTAACATCTTATTCACTTCCCAACTAACCATTTTTATTGTATCATATTTATGGTGATTTTATGCTTATAAATACATATACCTATATTGAATCTAAATCTAAATTTACTGCATATTATTATGATATTAAATCAAAAGACGAATTTAATCTAATATATCTTAATTTAAAAAAAGAAAATAAAAATGCTAGACATATACCATATGCTTGTATATTATCTAACACTGCCTTTAAAAGTGATGATAAAGAGCCATCTGGAAGTTCAGCAAATCCTATTTATAATGTTCTATTAAGAAATAATCTTCAAAATAAAGCAATATTTGTTGTAAGAATATTTGGCGGGACAAAACTTGGTATAGGTGGTCTATCAAGAGCTTATTCTAAGGTCGCTAATGAAGTAATAAGACCTACTTTATAAGTTTTAATGTTCTAGTTTGATTTTTAATACCTTCTAATAATTTTTTCTTCTTATATTTTAATAATGGTATTTCAAATAAACTATCATCCATTAATAAATCAACAATTATATCGTTATATAAATTACATAAAGTGTTTCTTACAGTTGAAATATTATAGTTCTTACTTCTTGTTATAACTTCATCATTACTAATAAAGAAATCGCTGATAATCATATCAGTTGAGTACATTATATATATTGGAGCTGTTTTGACAACTT
The DNA here is from genome assembly GCA_964548285.1 of uncultured Muribaculaceae bacterium. Lineage (GTDB taxonomy): Bacteria > Bacillota_I > Bacilli_A > RF39 > UBA660 > Ventrenecus. The sequence continues at coordinate 17,298 of CAZJQA010000002.1, read as the reverse complement.
TCTTTTCTATATAATTTATTATATATTTTTCTTCATCTCTTGTAATAAAGTTTTCTTTAAATAATTTTCTTTTAACATCCATTATACAGGCAATAATAGTATCTTCATTAATAGTCAAAATTTGCATAATAACCACTCATTTCTTAGTTAATTATTATATATTATTGTTATTATTCACAAACAATACTTCCCTATAACTTACATTTTGGGTAATGAAATGTGCGGACACTTATTATTTCAATTTATATTTATAAACAAAATGTATTATTTTGCTTGTAAATCAATCTTTTTTTTGTTAGAATTAAATAAGTTCATGAAAGGAGATCTTATGGCTAATATTAAAAGTTCTAAAAAAGCAATTAAGGTTATTGCTAAAAAGACATTAAATAACCACGAACTTAAAGCAAGAGTTAAAAACAACATTCGTTTAACTGATAAAGAAATCGCTAGCGGTAATAAAGAAAACGCTACTAAATTATTTTTAGATACTCAAAAAGTAATAGACAGAGCTTTAAGTAAAGGACTTATCAAAGCAAATACTGCTAATCGTGAAAAATCAAGATTATCAAAAAAAGTAAAAGAAATGGCTTAATAAGTCTTTTTTTATTATCTAAATTTTGCTAAAATTAAATTGTGATAATATGAAAAGTATATTAACAAGGATTTTAACATTAATAATTTGTCTATTTATTATCTTTTTTGTAATTATTAACTTTAATAATCTAACAAATAAATTATTAAAGATTTTTAATAACACTAAAGATATTATAATTCCTCCTACTAGTAAGTATAAATGTAATGATGAATATTTATTTGTAAAAAATGTTGATGACTTTGTTCCTTTATCTAAAGGAGATATTAAAAATATATACTACACTATTATAAATAATGGATATAAAGATTTTACATTCTATTGTCCAGAAGAATATAAATCATGTATTGAAGATATTAAAACTATATCTAATGATAAAGATTTATTAACTCATATTAATTCTTTTGCTAAATCATATAATAGTTTTACCAATATAACCACAACAATTGATTTAAATAAAGAAATACATATTAATGTAACTTATTTATATAATGATGATGATATAAATAAAATAAATGAAAAAGTTGATGAAATATATAATGAATTAATAACTGATGATATGAATAATTATGATAAAATTTTAAAAATACATGATTATATTATAAACAATGCAAATTATGATGTAGAAAGAAATAATAATGGCACTAGTAAATATAAATCATATATGGCTATAGGTCCATTATTTGAAGGTTATGCTACTTGCAGTGGATATACCGATTTAATGTCAATTTTTTTAGATAAAATGAATATTAAAAATTATAAAATTGCCACTACTCCTTCACCTAGTAATAAAGATGGACATGTGTGGAACGCTGTATACTTAAATAACGAATGGTTACATTTAGACCTTACATGGGATGATCCTGTATCTCGTGATGGAAAAGATTATCTTCAACATAAGTATTTCTTAATTAACAATGAAGAATTAGAACAAGCAGATAATGGTGAAGTAAAAATAAGTGTTCATAATTATGAAAAAAGTATTTACTTAGAGTTTAAATAAGTAAATACTTTTTCTATTGTTTCATCAAAATTATCATAATTAACTGAAAACCATTCTGTCTCTAGTTGATGATTAAAATAAGTATATTGTCTTTTAGCATAATGCTATAGCATCATCTAAACTAATTTCATTATTTATATATTTGATTAATTCCTTATATCCTATTGCTGTATGAAGTATTCTAACATCTCCATATTTTTTATATAAATCCTTTACTTCATCTAACAATCCTTCATTAATCATTTTATCAACACGATTATTAATAATCTTATATAAATGTTGTCTATTTGTAGTTAGACCTATTACTTTAAAATCATATAATTTATTATTAGTTTTATTATTAAAATCAAAATCATATAGTGCTGATTTTAAATATAAACCTGTACCGCCTACAAAGATAATATTACGATTCTTATATTTATCTAATAATTTTCTTACATCTACTTGATAATTATAAGCGTTATAATCTTTATCTAAACTACATATAGAAAATAAATAATGCTTTATACCTTCTTTTTCTTCTTCTTTAATCTTAGCAGTTCCAATATTTAATTCATCATATATTTGCATAGCATCTGCATTTATTATAATCGCGTCCATCTTTTTAGCTAACTCAACTGACATTTTAGTTTTGCCAACACCTGTTGGCCCGACAATTGCTACAATCATTAATTCATCACTCTCTTAAACATTCTATCTAAATCATAATTAGAAAACTTAATAATACTTGGTCTACCATGAGCACAGTTAAAAGGATTTTTGCAAAGTATTAGTCTATCTAGTAACACTTGCATTGCCTCTTTACTTAAATCCATATTAGCTTTTATACTCATCTTACAAGATATTGTTTGTATAGTTCTTTCCAAAAAAGCCATTTGATCCATATTATTATCATTTAAAATATTATCTATGACCGCTCTTAGAGTTTCTTCTTCATATCCTGTCTTTAACCATGTTGGTGTCTCTTTAATCACGATGGTATTTATTCCAAATTCTTCGACAGTAATTCCTAAACTATCTAAAAAGGCCATATTTTCTTTAATTTTTATAAAATCACTACTAGATAATTCAATAGTTATAGGAATTAACATTGATTGTCTTTTAATACTTCTATTCTGAAATTCTTCTTTAACTAATTCATAATTAATTCTTTCAGCAGCAGCATGTTGATCTACTAAATACATTCCTTCATCATTCACACATACAATAAAAGTTTTATGAATTTGACAAAGAGGAGTTAATTTCTTTAATTCATGACTTCTATTTACTTCTTCTACTTCCTCTTTAGTTTCTAAATCATTTGTAATATTTAAATCCATTGTTATTTGTGAATGATTCTGCTCTTTTTTTTCATTATCCATAATAAAACTTTCTTTAATAATATTTTTATTAGATAATCTAGATATAACATCTGGAGCTAAAACCTTACTATCTAGTGCTCTTCTAATTTCTCTAATTAACATTTCTTTTAAAACATTTATCTTAGATAGCTTTACTTCTTGTTTTGTAGGATGAATGTTTACATCTACTAATGTTGGATCAGTATAAATATTAATAACTACAAATGGATATTTAGAATCTGGTTTATAGTTATAATAAGCTTCATTAATATAATTTAATATATCATAATTTCTAACAACACGATTATTGACCATTATTATCATATAATTACGTGTGCTTTTTAACACCTCTGGTTTACATACATATCCTGATATATCATAATCATCACTTGAAGCATTAATACTTAGCATATTAGAAGAAACCTGTAATCCAAATATCTCATGAATAGTTTTTAATAAATCATTATTGCCACTTGTTCTTAAAAGATTTTTATCTTCATGATTTAATGTAAAAGAAATATTAGGATGAGATAAAGCAAGTCTTTCAACTAAACTAACAATTGATGATAATTCATATTGGTCACTTTTTAAATATTTTAAACGTGCTGGAGTATTATAAAATAAATTAGTTATTTTAATACTAGTTCCTCTTTTTAAATCACTGCCTTGATCCTTTGTTAAATTACCTCCAATAAGTTCTAAAGAAGTTCCAACTTCCCCATCACTAGTTTTTAATAGAACATTGGAAACACTCGCGATTGATGGTAATGCTTCACCTCTAAAGCCTAAAGTATCAATGAAGAACAAGTCATCTTCTTTTAATAATTTACTAGTAGCGTGTCTTTTAAAACACATTAAGGCATCTTCATGAGACATTCCTATACCATCATCAATAACTTCAATTAAATCTTTTCCACTTCTTTTTAAATTGATAATTATATTTTTACTTTTTGCATCTATACTATTTTCACATAATTCTTTAACAATTGATGAACATCTCTCAACAACTTCACCAGCTGCGATTTTATTTGCTAAAGATTCACTCATAACTTTAATGTGACTCATAACTAAACCCCCTTTTTAATTATTTTTTCCTCCAAAATATGATTTCATGGGATTAATATATTCTTGAGAAATACCTGATATCATAATATCAGTTCCTTTTTTTACATAAATAATACCAAATCCAGATATAACAATATTGGTTTCATTTGCTATCTTATATGTATAAACTTCATCATCATCAATATTTTTAAAACTTTTTCTTATATTTACTATAGGTCCAATAAAAGTTAGACTTGTAGAACCACCTACTCTAATTTTAATAGAATCATCTATAACTAAGGTTTCATTTTTACGTAAATTATATGTTATTTCTTTTATAGAACCTTTTAATTTAGAAACTTTGTATACTGGATAAATAAGACCTGCTGTATCATAAATATTACCATAAATACTTTTTATTTTTATAAAATCCTCAGTTGTGTTAGGAAATTCACTTACTGTAATTTTAGTATCTAATAAAGCATTTAAAAATGTGCTTTTACCGGCATTAGTAAGTCCTAAAAAATAAAATTCTTTTAATGGATAATCATTCATAATATTGATAATCTTTTTTATACTATTATTGCTCTTGCTTTTAACAAAAATTATAGGGCTATTAATATTATAATTATCTTTAAAGAAATCTTCGATTTTTTTTTGATAAACACTTTTAGGAATAATATCACTTTTAGATATAACTAAAACTTTATCCATATCTACACTTTTAAAATAATTAATGGATTTATTAGTTATGTTTAAATAATCAATAAAGAAGAACGCTAAACCTTTCTTAGGTAATTTTGGTATTGGATTTTTAGGAACCTCTTTTAATACTTTATTTTCATGATAATTAGTTATCCGAAAACATCTTTCACATAATTCCATTGTTAAGTCTTTAACATATCCTACTTTGTCTTTGTCTTTATCTTGTAATTTTGCTCCACATCCAAGACACTTACTCATAATATACACCTCTTTTCAACAATTTATTTTTTTCTAAATACTTATATATATTTTTTTCTATTTTTCTATTAATTGATGTCCAAAAGTAATCTTTTTTTCCTACTTGATTAACTAATATACTTGTAAATCCCATTCTATTTGCTCCTAAAATATCAGTTAATAATTGATCACCAACTAAAGCAACTTCATAAATATTTAATTTATATAATTTTAATATTTTTTTAAACTTCTTTTTAAATGGTTTACAACTGTGAAAAGCACTGTCAACATTTAATTGTTCCTTAAAGGGAGAAACTCTTTTCTTACTACTATTTGAAACAATGGCAACTCTAAAACCCATTTCTTCTAAATGAAATATAAATTCTTTTAAATTCTTATTGGGCACATCTTCATCAATAGGAACTAAAGTGTTATCTAAATCAAATATTAGGCACTTTATACCTTGTTCTTTTAGCTTCTTATAATCTATATCATAAATGCTTTGTCTATATATATCAGGTCTAAATATGTCCATTGAAATCACCTAAAAATATTCTATCATAAACCCTATTTTTTTTAAATAGAATATATTAGGAGGAAAAGATGTTAAACTTATTAAACACTATTCTTTTAATGATGGGTAGTTATTCTAACAATGTTTTTAAAGATCCTTTATCAAATAAAGAAGAAGAAATATGTATAAATAAAATGCTTAATGGTGATGAAAAATCTCGTACTAAATTAATAGAACATAACTTACGTTTAGTAGCGCATATTGCTAAAAAGTTTGATTGTCCTCAAAATGAATTTGATGATTTAATATCAATAGGAACAATTGGTCTAATAAAAGGAATTGATTCTTATAAAAATGATAAGAATATTAAGTTAACAACATATGTTGCTAAATGTATTCAAAATGAAATATTAATGTATTATCGAAGCATAAAAGGAAATAATATATCAACTATAAGTTTAGATGACAACATTGGTTATGATAAAGATGGTAATACCATAAGTTTAATGGAAGTAATTAAAGATAATAAAGAGGATATATCTACATATTTACAAAAAAAGGATAATATATTATTAATAAATACTTTTTTAAATAAGTTATCATATAGGGAAAAAGAAATAATTATGAAACGATTTGGATTAATGAATCATAAGGAACTTACTCAAAAAGAAATTGCAAGTGAAATGCATATTTCACGTTCATATGTATCACGAATTGAAAAAAGAGCTTTATCTAAGATAATAAAGGAATTAAAGAAAGATAAAAAGAATGATTAGCTTAATCATTCTTTTATAATATCAACAAATCTAACTGTATGCATAACTTGATTCTTATATGGTTTATCTTGGTCATTTGTTTTAACTTCAGATATTTCAAGAACAACATCAAAACCAGCGATTACTTTACCAAATGCAGCATAATTACCATCTAAGTAAGAAACACTTATATTATCATCGGTGCATATAAAGAATTGAGAAGAAGCACTATCCATATCTTTACTACGAGCCATAGAAACAATGCCTTTACCGTGTTTTAAATTATTGTTAACACCATTAGCTTCAAATTCTCCTTTAATTTTTTCAGAAGACCCACCATAGCCAGTTCCTGTTGGATCCCCACCTTGGATCATAAAATTTTTAATAACACGATGAAATATTAAATCATCATAAAATTTATTATTAACTAACTTTTGAAAATTACTTACAGTTATTGGAGCATTTTGAGGATCTAATTCTATTATAAAATATTTACCACTTTCCATTTCAATCTTAACATAATTAGTAATAGTATCACTTTCTTTAAATTCAATTCCTTCAATTGTTCCGTTTGGAGTTACACTAATACCTTTTTCTAACACTTTTCCACATCCTCCTATAAATAATAGACTTATAATAATGATAATTATTTTTTTCATTTGATTGTCCCTTCTATGAGTCCT
>CAZJQA010000002.1:4302-10415 GCA_964548285.1 uncultured Muribaculaceae bacterium | reverse complement strand
TTGCAAAATCATGATTTACATAACAGGTTTTATTCCTATTGGAGTATGGAGAATAAAAGAAGTATTTAATGATAAGAGCGTATATGATTAAATTTCATTGATAAAAATGACAGAACTTCTCTGTTAAGATATAAATAATATACTTATAATAACTAAAATTGTTTTTTTCATTCTATTTTCCCTTCTATTATTCCTTTACTAATTTTTTCTTTATAAAATTATCTATATATTTATATGTTAATTCTTCTTTAAAGAATAATTCTATAAATTCATCATCAAATATACCATGAGTATATGCTTTTAAATATTCATAATCACATTCATTAAATAATTCGTTTAAATTCTCTTTAGATAATATTTCCATTAACAATATTGAATAACTATTAATACTTTTTTTTGTTTCTTCTTCATCTTCTTTTTCTAAATATGTTACATTACAACCATCCATATCTATTATATATGGTTCTAACTTTAGTGATAATAACACGTTACCTTTATTCTTAATATTATCTATATCAGAACTTAAATCAGCTGGATAAATATAGTTATCATTTAATTCTTTTAACTTGTAAAGAAGTCTTTGCATTATTTGTAGTCTCATTCTAAAACTAAGAAGTGATGATGAATAAATACTTGTTGTATATTTATAATTATGAATACATGTTCCTTTAACTTTATCATTTATTTTAACGTAATTAAAAGGTAATTTAGTTCCTTTAATTTCTTTTTGTCTCATAATAATTCTTTTAATAGATTCTTCTGGTAGCATTCTTACTCCATCTTTATCATAATATTTTAAAACAGCATTATAATCCTTTATAGTAAATTTATTCTTCTTATTAAACACTTTAACGCCATCTTCGTCTATAATAGCATCATGATAAACATAATCATTAACATATGTATTTTTAAATATTTTTACTAAATAATCTTTATAATAGTACACACTACCTTCATTACCTTTAGATAAAAATTTTAACTTATCTAGATCTTCTTTTCTTAGTTCTAACGCTTCCACTTAAACACTCCTTTATAACAAATAATATACATAAGCATATTGCTATACCAAGACATATTATTCCTATAAAACTATAATTATTATTGATGTATTTATGAGTTGCATCTATATATATTTTACCAAAATAATTATAATAATTATCTTTATTAATCGAAGAGTCACTTTTAATTTTCTTCCAAGTATTAACAATATCGTCCTCTAAGTACTTGGGAATATTCTTTGTTACTCCAATAATTATTTTATTATTTGATTCATTATATTTCTTGATATCTATTTTAACTATATATACATGATTTTCACTCATTACAAAGTAGTAATCATTAAAAGAATTATCTCTTACCTTTTCAAGTATTTTATCTACTTTTATTGCTACTTTTTTATCATCTTTTACTATATCACTTATATTTATAGCCTCTTCTTCATTATAGTTATTAATTCCTTTATAGATAAAGAATACTCCTACAATTAAGAATAATATTAATAACATAAGTATTAAAAAATTAATATTTTCATTTTTTTTCATAAAACCTCTAAAAGAAAAAGCCCTCTAAGGGGCTTAAATTCTAAATTGGTGGAGGACATGGGACTCGAACCCGTGACCCCCTGCGTGCAGGGCAGGTGCTCTAGCCAACTGAGCTAGTCCCCCAACAAGAACAAGATGATTTTATCATACAATTTTCATAAGTGCAAGTAAAATCACAAACTTTATTTAATTTTTCTTGTTCTTTTTTTAGTTAGATTGTCTTCATAAACTTTTCCATAGTTAGTAAGATTTATATTGCCACCCTTTTTATCTAGTGTGTAATAAAAAAGTTTAGCTGTTTGTCCAACTTTTCTTAATACTAAAAATCCAGGAGCATATATAGCAAGAGTGGAATGTGTGTCATCACTAAGTGTTGGAATATCAAAATCGTTCCCATATCCAAAATTTTTATAATATCTATGGAAATGGCCTGCGAAGGTAATGTCTGCCATAAATCTAACTGGAATATCATATCCTTTTACCAAATGTCTTACACCAATTAAACTATCAAACCATTTTATATATGCTTTTTGAAGTCCTAAAATGTTTATATCTTTTCTTTTATCAAAATGACTATTAAATTCTTTATAAGAACCTAATAAATTTAAAATTGCATCATAATCATGATTGCCAAGTAGTACATGTGTTTTAATACCTTCAACTTTTGGATATACCTCGCTGCAATAATCTATTTGTTCTCCTAATTTTTTATATTCTTCTATTACTTTATCTTTTATAAAATTACTTTCTATTAAATCTCCACCATGGATAATATTATGTATGTTATTTTGATATGCATAATCATAAACATACTTAATATAATCAATATTAGCCTTATTACTTCCTATATGAGTATCACTTATAATTATTAAGTCTTTTTCATTAACACTATACCCAATAAATGGCATTAAAGTCTTTTTTAAAATTCTTTTTTCTTGTAATATGGATAAGACTTCACTTCTAAGCAAATCTCTTTTATTCATAATAGTATCTATCTCTTCTCTACTACAATAATCAAGATATACTTTAGTTTTAATATTATTTGGAATTTCCGCGATATTTTTGTACATAATAACCCCCATAAGTTCAAATTATTTTACAAAATGTCTTTGTAAATGTAAAGAAAAAAACAGTTTCAATGTGTACTGTTTATTCATTTAATAAATGATTTAATTCTTGTAATGCTTTTAAAAATGCTTCTTCTTTTTCATAACTAAATAAATTATATTCGTGATTTATATAGCTATTATCATCTTTCATCTTTGGAAGTTCCATATTATCAACTTGAATTTTTTTAATTGGAATTGTATCATCAATCATTTCTTCTTTATCATAAGATATTTGTTTAGTCTCATTTAATTTTAATAATTCATCATAACTTATAACAGCTTTCTTTTCTTGATCTAATTCATAACTTGTCATATCTATTACAGGGGGAACAACTTCATTAATATCATTGATGACATCTTTTAAATTTAATTCTTCTTTATCCACATTATCACTTACTTCTTCCTCTTCTTTTTTTTCATCTATTTCTTTTTTATAGTATAAATATTTCTCATTATTTTCACTTTTTATAACATATATTAAAGATACAACTAAAATAATTAAAATAACTAAAGAAAAGTATAAAACATAATCCACAAAAGTTAATCTTCTAATTAAATTTATCAATGTTTGTAATAATTCTAGCATACCTATCGCCTCATCAATAGTTTATCAAAAACATAAAAAAATAGTCAATCAAATTGACTACTTTACAACATCTATTACATTTATTTTACATTTTTATTTTTTTTATTCTTTTTAGCTTTTAAAGCATATTCTTTCATAATCTTAAATTCCTTTTCATTATGACTCATTAAATTAGGAAAAGATTGTAAAAGTCTTTTAGGATATAAAGAAACATCTTTTAAATTATCTAATCCTTTTTTTAATTTCATTTCTAAAACTCCAGGAATCATCGCTAGTTTTTGAGATTTTAGGCTTTCTACCAAAATAATTCTATCTCGTAAATTATACGCTATTTTAATTGAATAAATAGTATCAATTAAATATATAATTAAAACTAAAAGTGATATGATATCAAAAAGTTTTAATGGTATCATTTCTAATAACTTTTCAGAATATGGATTTAAAACATAAACAACTAATGGTGAAAATAATCCAAAAAGTAAAGAATTTTGTAAACATATTCTACCATTTAAATTAAATTTTTGATTACTGTAATCCCACCATTTATTATGAAAGATTTTTTCTAATATATAACTTGTTACATATTCTAGTAATGATGTAATAAACATACCTACTAAAACGACTATCAAAAAATTATCTTTAAATGAAGATAAAAAATATCCTAAAAATAAACAACCTATACCATAAATCGGTATGATTGGTCCACATAAAAAACCTCTGTTAACAAACTTTTTATCTTGGATAAAACAAAAGATTGTCTCAGCAATATAACCTACCACACTAAGCAAAATAAACTTCATAAATAAAAATAATAAATTATGCATATAATCCCTCTTACAAAACAAGTATATCAAAATATATCATGATTTTCAAATTACTTCATAAATTATATTAGAAAGAAGGTTAAATGATAAATAAACAAAGTCTATGGTTTGTAACATTATTTAGTTTAATAATTGTCTTATCAGTATATTATTTTACAATTGAAGATAAAACTTCTTTAGATGCTATTATTAGTAATTATAATGAAGAAAGTGTAAGTAATATGGATGTTAAAACTTCAATTGACAATCTTAATGATGAAAAAGAAAAAATGGTATCAGAAGAAATTAATAGTATTAATAATATTTTAATAGATAAGAACACTTCTAATGAAGATAAAAATAATGCTTATTTAAAGTTAAATAATATTAAGAGTAATCAATCATTAGAAGAAAAAATCGCTAATACAATTAAAGAGCAATTTGGACTTTATTCATCAGTCAGCATAACAGACAAAGTTGTTATTACTGTTCTATCAGGAGATCATAATACTAATATGGCTAATAATATCATTAAATGTGCTAAAGATATTCTTGATAAAAAAATGTATGTAAGTGTAAAGTTTACTGTCTAATATGAAGAAAATATTAACTCATAAAGAAAATCAGATATTTAATCTTTTAATAAATAATTATACTACCAAGGAAATAGCGCAGAAGTTATCTATTAGTGAAAAAACTACCCGTAATCATATTTCTAATGTCATTCAAAAATTGTCTGTTAAGAATCGTTTAGAAGCAACTATTGAATTAATCAAACTAGGAGAAATATCAATATAATTTCTTCTTTTTTTTATTTATAAACATATAATTACATAGGTGAATTGATGATTAAAAATATGATAAAACGTAAATTTCTATTTCTAATTATTGGTATATTCATATTCTCTCTTATTAATATTTTTCCTTCTAAAAATGAAGTAACTAACTATAAAACTCATAAATATAATTCATCTATATTCTTATTAGATAATGAAAACTATTTAGCAAAAGTATCTGTTGTTGTTCATGAATCAACTACAATATCTAAGATAAAAGAAATTATTAATCTTTTAACTATTAATGATGATATAAATAATTATATTCCTAGTTTTTTTAACAAAACAATACCTTATAAAACTAAACTTCTAGATTTAAACATCTATAATGATAATTTAGAATTAAACTTTAATAATAATTTTATAAACACTACTATAGGACGTAAAGAAATTGAATCCATTATATACTCTATTACAGAAAATACATCTATTAATAATATTATTATTAAGGTAGATGGAAAAATACTTACTAAAGTGCCTAATTCTAATGAAATATTAAACTACCCGTTAACTAAATCATTTGGAATTAATAAAATTAATAATATTGATAATATTAAAGATATTAAAAATATAAATGTTTTATATCCTGCTAGTTATAATAATTATCATTATTATGTTCCAGTAACATTTATGAGTAATACAAATGAAGATATTATAAAAGTTATTATAACTAAATTAAAAACTAATCCTAAATTAGATCATAATCTAAGAACATATCTAAATGCTTCATTAGAATTAAAAGAATATAAATTATTAGAAAATGAAATTAGTCTAGAATTTAATGATTATCTTTTCTTTGGTTTAAAAGATGAACAAGAAAAAGAAGAAGTTAAATATACTATATCTCAATCTATAATAGACACTTTAAATATTAAAAAAGTAAGTTTTATTTTAGAATAATACTTACCTTTTTTTCATAATTAAATGTATCTTTATTAGTTAATAAATCATATATAATAGATGAATATATCTCTTCTTTAAATAATAGACTTTCTTTATTTATTTTTAAATTAATATCTTTTTTAATACTATTTAAATATAATCTTCCTTGATTATTCATTCCTAATATATGAATATATTCTATATTAGGATTATTTTTTCTTGTACCTAATAAAATATGTATAAACATTCTTCTTATTTTATTATATGAATATCTTTTACTCTTTAACGCATTAACTAATTCATCATAACTATTAACAGTTAATATAACTTTCTTTAATTTATAATCTAATCCTTCT
>CAZJQA010000002.1:0-4248 GCA_964548285.1 uncultured Muribaculaceae bacterium | reverse complement strand
ATTTTATATTTTAATAATTTAAAATATATAGATTTATCTATATTTGTTAGACTATTATAACTTTCACTAGGCATATATGAAGATACATCTTCATTATTATTTATTTTATTTCTAATATTAGATGCACTTACTATACTGCTATTTGAATTAATATCTTTATAGTCATTAGTTCTTTTTATACAAATTGGCTTTATATTATAATTATATTTTTTTATTGTTTTAATATAGATAGATCCTAATAAATCATTTGATTTAATTAAGTCATTTGAAATTATCTTATTTAGATAACTATTATAACTCTCTCCATTAGTTATCTTTAACTTATTTATGTCTAACTCTTTATTTGAAAGTTCTTCTAAATATTTTATATCACTTGATTCACTTCCAAATACTAAATAATCAACTTTAAGTTTATTTAATATATATAAGGAAGCATATGAAAAATAATCTGCTGAACTTACTCCATAATGAACTGGCAGTTCAACAACTAGTGATACACCATTATTTAAAGCTATTTTAATTTTATCTTCTTTAGATAATAAACTAATCTCGCCTCTCTCAGTAAAATAGCCATTTAAAATTAATATTATCATACTATCGGGAAACATTTCTTTTATTTTATTTAAATGATATATATGTCCATTATGAAAAGGATTATATTCACATATGATACCTATTTTATTCATTTTATACCTCTTTTTAAAGCAACTTAATATTATCATATTTATCATGGGTAATCAAATAAACATATTTGCCAAAAATACTTTTTTCATATATAATGAAGGTGGTGAAAGAAATGAAGATAGATTTTAAAAGAGTACCTATTAGACCTATTAAATGTGTTGGAGAAGTAACATATGATGAATCATATTATAACAATACAGGAATAGTTTATATACCTCCTATTAAATTTAATCTTGAAATTACTCCAAATGAAGATATAATATTAAATACTCAAAGTTATTTTACTTTGATAGATTCTAAAACATTAGAAGAAGTTAACTATTCATTTACAATAAATTTTAATGAAAATCTGAATAATTCTGAGTTTTTTGATGAAAATTTGCAAAATACACTTGATATTAAAGAGATTTTATGGCAAAATATTGTATTGGAAGTCCCAATAAGTTATACAACTTCAAATGATGATCTAACTTATTAAGAGAAGGAGTGATATTATGAAACTTAATTTACAATTATTCGCCGTTCCATTTAGAAGAACAAGTAAGACTAAAAAAAGAATGCGTCGTACACATTTAAAGAAAGAAGCAGGAGAATTTCTTATTTGTCCTAAATGTGGAGCTGCAATAAGACCTCATCGTGCATGTGCTAAATGTGGTTATTATAAAAATGAAGATGTTTTACATATTAAAAAAGCTGAAGAAGAAAAATAATTAAATTTTTCTTAAATGTTTCGGTAGCTCAGCTGGATAGAGCAACCGCCTTCTAAGCGGTCGGTCAAGAGTTCGAATCTCTTCCGGAACACCATATAGAATTTTAAGGTCACTAAAGTGATCTTTTTTCTTGCTTATTTTTATATAACTTGATAAAATATCAAACCAAGGAGATGGCAAATATGGATGAGTCTTTTTATTTTAATGATTGTAAAGAAGGATCTTTAATAAATATCACTAGAGACAACAATTATGTATATTTACATGTGATGAAAGATTCTACTATTAATAAAATACCTATTTCTATTAGTAGTTATAATATAATAGTAAAAGAAAACCTTTCATTAGCAAAATATTTTTTATTACATATGCGCAAAATACATACACTAACCCACTTTACTAGTATTGAAAATTTAGATTCTATTCTAGAATATGGAATACTATCTAAAAAACTTCTTATTGATAATGGGCTTAAATTTACGGAAAGTGATCCATATCGTTTTGATAATCTTCCAACTCATATTTCAACTTCAGTATCTTTTCCTAATTACAGGATGTTTTACTCTAAGAGAATGTCTTTGTTAAAAAGATATGTTGTACTTGAAATTAAATCATCGCAGATACTTCGTAATAGTAATCCCCTATTCTTTGAAACCGATGCTGCAAATAGTTATTATCAAACTGGAAATCAAGATTTAAGCAGTATTGAATCATTTAATCAAATGTTTAAACAGAGAGTTATAACTGGAGAAAGATATCCATTTCTTCCGGATAATTATCCTACAGATCCACAGGCAGAAATAATGTTAAAAGATAAGATTGATGTTTCAAGTATTAGAAGTATACATTATGATGTGGATGAACTTTCACAAAATATTGATATAATAAATAGTCTAGCACGTAATGTAAATATAGACTGTGTTCAAAGTCATAGATATTTTAATTATCGTGAAGACTTTAATCAATGGAGGTAATATGGCAGTAAGACCACTTTATATCGCGACTAATAATTTAGATTCACCATTTATAAAAGAAGATATTACATTTAAATGGGTAAAAGGACAATCATATAAGCAAAAGTGTTTAAGACGTGAAAGTCTACATGAAGAAATTGCAAAAAAATATGATAAAACTAAATTATTAGAAATAAGTACAAAATCTGATAAGGAATTAGGAGTAAAATTGAGTGCCCTAAAACTATTATTATATTATTGTAAAGAGATTAAAACAGTTGAAGAAATATATCAAAAAAGCAAAGTATATGATAATAATAATCATATTACTTTATTTAAATATAAAGATATTGAATTTCCAAACTATCCTATAGGAATGTATTATGATTATTTATATATGTGTGCATTATATCAACATAATGATTTACGTGAAGAATTATTTAATTACGATTATTTTACTGATATAGAATTTAATCCTAATAAGTCTAAAAATACTCAAGCAAGAGCGGCTGCTATTTTTAAAACTTTAGAATACAACAATGAAACTAGATCTCTTTTGTTACATATGAAAGATTTTCAAGATTATTATAAAGCCACATGTAATAAATACATATAAAATGAGAAGAGTTAAATCTTCTCATTTTATGTTACTAAATAGCTTCTTAGTTTCTTTAAGCTTTTACTTTCTTTACGCGATACCATTACCTGAGTCATTCCTAGTTTCTTTGCTGTTTCACTTTGTGTTAGATCACCATAATAACGATATTTTATAATCATTCTTTCTTCTTCCTTTAATTTTAATAATGCATCTTTCATTTCTAACAAAAGATCAATGCTAGTTTCTTTTGAAGGAATAATTTCATGTAAACTCATATCATCTTTTTCTTGATCTAAACTAGTTACTTTTACATTTAAATCCATCGCATTTTTAACTACCATGTAGTCAAGTTCCAAAAAGTTTGCAACCTCTTCTAAACTTGGATAATAATGAAGTTTTTGGCATAGGGTTTCTTTTGCTAATTCAATTTTTTTTACTAACTTTTTTACTTCTCTACTTATCTTTATATTATTTTCTTTTAAGGATAACGTATACATTTCTCCATAAATATATTTAAAAGCATAAGTAGAAAACTTCACTTCATTATTCTTATGATAGTTTTTATGAGCTTTTAATAATCCTATAATTCCTGATTGAATTAAATCTTCATAATCAACATTATAAAAGCTTTTTGCTATTTTTCTTATTAAAGGTAAATTATCTTTAATAAGTATCTCATCATACATGTCATACACGCACCTTCATACGATAATTGATTAAACTTTTTTTAATATCTTCTTTTACATCGCATAATAACATTTTGCCTCGAGACTTATGTAGCATTACTTTTAACTTTAACAAAGCATATTTACCATCATAATCAATCTTAGATAACTTTTGACAGTTAAAGATTATCTTATTTAGATGATTATGCTTAATATAGGGTATCAGATGATACTCTATTTTATATACTTCTTTTTTAGTTAACTTACCAAGTAACGATACAAATAAATAACCATCTTTGTTTTTCAAATCCATAATTAGCATCTTCATCCCCGCCTATTATAGTATAGATGATTTTATTTTTATTTTATACACTTTCGACAAAAGAAGACAAAATAATATTTATCCTGTTACCATCTTTAAAGTTTTAATGAATAATTTAATAAAACTTATTTTATTAATATCTTCGTGAACTACTAATGGTAATTCTTTATCATCAAATTTTCTCAAATAATTACAATAAGCTGTATCTAATCTTACTAACATTAATTGTTCTTTCATGTTTATCACCTTCAAAGATATTGAATAATAAATTGCACAATAAAACTAGAGTTTGCTCTCTAGTTTCTTTTTTAAGTTC
>CAZJQA010000001.1:20469-24625 GCA_964548285.1 uncultured Muribaculaceae bacterium | reverse complement strand
CAATTATCTGATATAACGGGAATTGCCCCTCCTGTTATAAGTGGTTATAGAAAAGGTAATAGAATTCCTAAATATGATAGTAATCAATTTAAAAATTTAGTAAGTGGTATAGTAACTTTAAGTAAAGAAAAGAAAATTGATACTATCACAAAAGATAATGTTAAAAATAATCTTGGAAATTTTTTAAAAAAAGAAAATATTAACTTTGATTTATTTAATTTTAATTTATTAATTGAAACCTTTAAAATAAATTTATCTGACTTATCCAAATATCTTGGTTTTGATTCTTCATATGTATCTAAAATTAAAAATGGTATTAGAAAGCCACTTAACATATCTGATTTTGCTAATGGGGTCTGCAAATTTATAATAAATAATTATTTAGATACTAATAATGAATTAATAAAAGATTTAATAAAATGTGATGATAAAGACTTTAAAGATGCTGATATTATTACTGATAAATTATATTATTGGTTTACACATAATGTTAATAAAAATAATAATGAGTATAATGTAGATAACTTCATAAAAAAATTAGATAACTTTGACTTAAATGATTATATAAAGTCAATTAAATTTGATAAGTTATTCACACCAACTTTTCCTAGATTAAAAACAAAATCACAAATATATTATGGTTTAGATGGGTATAAAGATGCTCAGCTTGAAGTATTAAAACAATCGGCATTTTTAAATCAAAAGATGATATTTTTTGGTATAGTAATATGCCTATGATTGAAGCAAGTAAAGATTTAAAATTCACTAAAAAATATATGATGTATTTAGCCTTTATTCTAAAAAAAGGTATAAGATTGAATATAATACATGATTTAGATAGACCATTTAAAGAGTTAATGTTAGGCCTTGAAGGATGGATACCATTATATATGACTGGTCAAATAAGTCCTTACTATTTTAAAAATAATTCTAATTACTTGTATTCAATTATAGAATGTGTATCTGGAAATGCAATTTTACATGGTGAGTGTGTAACTGGTAATCTAGATAAATGCAAATTATTATTTAGTACAAAAAAAGATGATATTAATTATTATAGAGAAACTAGTAATCTTCTATTAAAAAAAGCATCTCCGTTAATGAATATCTATACATCAGAAAAGAAAAAGGAATTTTTAAAAATATCTAATTCTTATTTAAATATTAAAAATAAAAGAAAAAATATACTATTAAATCTACCTTGTTATACAATTTCTGATGAATTATTAAATAAAATATTAGATCACAACAATGTAAGTAAAAATGACAGAAATAACATATATGAATTGATAAAAAATGAAAAAGATAATATAAGTAATATTCTATCTAATACTACTATTGTAGATGAAATAAAAATTCTATCTGAAGATGAATTTAATACTAACCCATGTTTTTTAGATTTATCTAAATACTACTATGATAATAAAATAATATATGACTATGATGAATATTTAGAACATATTGAATTAATAAAAAAATTTAAGAAAGATTATAAAAACTATAATTATAAAATTAATAATAAGAATGTATTTAATAATATTAATATATTTGTTATAGATAATAAACAAGTTATTATTTCTAAAGTTAATAATCCAATTACTAATTTTGTAATATATCATCCAATGTTAATAAACGCTATTCAAAATTTCGTTGCTCCTATAAATGAAAAAAATATTTCTAATATTAAATAGATTATCTAAATATTTTTCTCAAATCTCTTGATTTATAATAATGTTTTATTTGTTATAAAATTATCATTATAAATAAAAAAAGTTTCTGGTTTTAGAAACTTTTTTATTGTTCTTGTTCTTTTTTTACCAATACTTCACGAGGTTTTGAACCGTTTTGTGGTCCAACTATTCCTCTTTCTTCAAGCAAATCTATAATTCTTGCAGCTCTATTATATCCAAATCTAAATCTTCTTTGGATAAGTGATGCTGATATTTTACCAGTTGAAACCGCAAATTCAACAACTTCATCATACATTGGATCTCCACCATCAGAGGCATCTAAACCTCCCGTAGTACTTGATTCTTCTTGAAGTTTTGTAAACGTTTCATCATAACTTGCTTTTTGTTCTTCACACACAGCGTTTATAACTCTTCTTATTTCATCATCTGAAATAAAACATCCTTGAATTCTTGTTGGAGTATTGCTACCCATTGGTAAAAATAACATATCTCCTTTACCTAAAAGTTTTTCAGCTCCTGATGCATCAAGAATTGTACGTGAATCTATAGAAGAAGCAACTGCAAAAGCACTTCTAGAAGGTATATTGGCTTTTACTACACCTGTAATAACATCTGTACTTGGTCTTTGTGTAGCTACGATTAAATGAATACCAGCTGCACGCGCCATTTGAGTAATTCTCATGATAGAATCTTCAACTTCTTTTGACGCTACTAGCATTAAATCTGCAAGTTCATCGATAATTACAACTATATAAGACATGTGAGACATTTTTATTTCTGGATGATTAGTCTTTTCACGGTCAA
Organism: uncultured Muribaculaceae bacterium; assembly: GCA_964548285.1. Classification (GTDB taxonomy): domain Bacteria; phylum Bacillota_I; class Bacilli_A; order RF39; family UBA660; genus Ventrenecus. Next base: position 22,130 of record CAZJQA010000001.1, on the reverse strand, counting down.
TCCATTCATTATAAGAAGAAATATTTTTAACACCTTTTTCTTCAAAAACATCATAACGTCTTTCCATTTCTTGAACAACTTTTTGCAATGTTAAAGAAGCTTTTTTTGGATCAGTTACAACAGGACATAACAAATGAGGAACTCCATTATAATTCGATAACTCAACTTTTTTAGGGTCAACTAAAACTAATTTAACTTCATCTGGTCGATAACGCATTAAAATAGAGGCAATTATACTATTGGTACAAACAGATTTTCCTGAACCTGTAGAACCGGCAATAAGTAAATGAGGCATCTTAGTTAAATCAGTACATCTAGGCATACCCATTAAATCTTTACCTAAAGCAACTACAACACCATTTTTTTTCTCAACCATTTCTCTGCTACCTAATATTTCACGTATCTTAACGGCTGTAACGTTAGAATTAGGTATTTCAACACCTATTGTGCTTTTTCCAGGAATAGGTGCTTCTATACGCACATCCTTAGCTGCAAGAGCAAGGGCTATTTCTTTATTAATAGAAACAATACGGCTAACCTTTGTTCCACTAGGCACTGTAACTTCAAATTGAGTTACAGAAGGTCCCATATGAATATCAACAACTTTACCATTTATTTGAAAATCTCTTAATACTCTTTCCAAATTTTGTTTATTATCAATCAAAAATTGATTTGAATTTACTTTTTTTGGTTTTTCTAATTTATCTAAAATAGACATTGAAGGTATTTTATAATTAGGATTACTATTATCTACTTCACTATTTAAATCAACTGCTTCGTCAGTTTCTTCAACTTGAGGAATAGTTTTCATTTCATAACTATCCTTAGGTAAAATATTCGCAATAGATATTGGTGCTTCATCATCCTCTGGTCCTGAAAGTTTTCTATCTAATTCTAATGATTTTTTAACACTTAAATCATCTACTTTTCTTTCACTTACTTCTTCTATTTCATCTATTGCATCATCTCTATCACGTTTGAATTTATCAATAATTCCATTTAGAATATTAGATAAATTAACATTAAAGAATAAAATTATTCCAAATAGTAGGATAAAAGATAGCACTATATAAGTTCCCGTAATTCCAAATAACGATGCAAGTGCAAAACTTGATGCAGCTCCAACAATACCACCACCTATAGTAATGGAAGATATACCAGAAGTATATAAGGCATTATTAGATCCAATAGATGCAATACGACTCATATAACTGTTTAATGTATTGGAAAAAATTTCTTTAGTAGAAGCACTTGTCTTAACAAATGTAATATGACTTAATGTTAATATTACTATTATTATTAAATATAAACCAACATTACGTGCACTTAAAAAATTAGGTAATTTACGTTTTACTAACATATAAAAGCCCATAAACAAAGTTACAATTAACACAATAGGCCACCATTCTCCAAATAAAAACATTGCAAACTTTTTAAGTAATGAACCTACTGGGCCAAAGCCAAATCCTATCAAGCCAATTAATATTAATACAAGTCCTGTCATTTCTACGCTATATCCAGAACTTTTTTCAGTTGTCGCTTTCTTTTTCTTTGCCATTATACCACCATATACATTATATTAAATAGTTGAAAATAATGCAAATTTAACTTGCATTATTTTTTCTATTTGTCTAATGCATTCATCTATTCCTCTTCCTGAA
>CAZJQA010000001.1:0-20459 GCA_964548285.1 uncultured Muribaculaceae bacterium | reverse complement strand
TTTTCTAGTATCTTTTTTATCTTATTTAAAGTTATCTTGCTACTCTGATCATATTCTATTCTCATGAAAATTTTTGCTAATGCAACTGGATGCATTATAAAATCTATAGAATCAATTTTATCTACTAAAGTTATTAACCATGCTTCTGGTCCTTTAGGAATTTTTATATTAACAGGAAACATATGGGTAATCATTATATTTTCTACATTTTTATTAATCATTTCTTCTCCAAAAACCTGTTTTGCATTTTTAACTGCATTTTTAGCGTGAGTAAAAGCATGTTTTTTGAATAATGGTAATTTTTCAGGATTGTATTGCCATGGTTTTTCATAAAAATCATGTAACAAACCAGCAATTGCTAAACTCTTATAATCTAAATGTAATTTTTTTCCAATAGTGTAACAATCAAATGATACTCTTAAAACATGTTCATAGACAGATTCATCTATATGATGTGGAAATTCTTTTCTTTTTTTAAACTCACTATTTGTTAATATTGGTTCAACAATTTCATAGTATTCAACATAATCATTTAAAAGTTTTTTTTTACGATCTTTATTTATATTAATCCAAAATATTATATAACTAATAAAAGTAACTATTTGTAATCCAAATGTTAAATAAATTGCAATATTAACATATGGAGTTATAGGCAAAATTAAACCTACGAATCCAATTATAATTGAGATAAAAATAAACCATGTTTTAAGTTTTCCTACTAAAAGAGATGTTCCAACACCTTTTTTAACATAGAAAAAGGCATTAATAAATCCAATTACACATTCAAGAATCAATATGTAAAAGTAACTATGATTCTTATATATTAAAATTATTAACAAAGAAATTGCTAGCAATTTATCAGCTACTGCATCGAGAACTCCTCCAAGTTCTGATACAACATTCCACTTTCTAGCAAGCATTCCATCAAAACTATCTGTTAAAGCAACTAAAGCAGCTAATATAATTAATAAAATATAATGATTAAATATACCTAAATAAATAATAAAAGGTATTGCTACAATTCTAAATGAAGTCAAAATATTAGGAATATACTTCTTCATAATCATTTCTCCTATCTATTTATATATTATCATAATAAACTTTTATTTAAAAGAAAAAGAAGTCTTAAACTTCTTGAACTACCGCAATAATCATTGGTTTAGTCTCTGTTTCGTTATATAAATATTCACTTAACTTCGAACGAATATCTCCTTTTATGGAATTATAATCCACTTGATTATCAACAATATTATCTAAAATAACTTCTTCACTAATCTTACGCATACCTAATATTAAATCTTTAGATTCTTTAAGATATATAAAACCTTTTGTAGTAATTTCAGGACCAACAAGTAATTTTTTAGTCTTACGATCTATTGTTGCACTTATTAATACAATACCATTATCACTTAGCATTTCTCTATCTTTCATTACAAGTTCACCAATATCTAAATTACTCTTACCATCAATCAAATTATCTTTGATATTTATATGTTCAAATTTATCAATTAATTTTCCATCTTCAATATTAACAATATCACCATTTTGTTTTAAGATAATATTTTCTTTTTTCATACCTAATTCACTTGCAATATTAGCATTATTAACTAAATAACGATATTCACCTTTAACTGGCATGTAATATTTAGGATTTAACAATTTAATCATTAACATTAAATCTTCTCTTGAAGCATGATGTAATATATTTTTATCTTTAGGCAATGATACTATCTTACATCCATTCATAGCTAAATCATTTTCTAATTTAACTATAGTTTTTTCATTAGAATCATATCTAGGTTCAGCAAACACAACTGAATCACCTTTTTTAAATGAAATAAACTTATCATATCCATTTAATATTTTATTTATAGAAGCATAAGGATTTAACTTATCATCACATATTAATAATATAGTATTACTATCATTTATATTATTTAAGTCCCCTATTATATCTTCTTCATAATCTAAATAATGATTTTCATGTGAAAATTTTATAATTCTTTGTAGTTTACTTCCCATGATAACTATTTTACGATGTGTTCCTTTTGCAGCTTCAAATATTTCATTAATCGTGTATAAATGAGTTGGCAAAACTGAGAAAAATATTCTTCCATCGTATTTACTAATAACATCTTCAAAAAAAGATTGTAGTCTATGACTTGGAGATGTATGTCCAATATGCTCAGAAAAAGATGATTCTGTAAGTAAACATAAAACACCTTGTTTACCTAAATAAGCTATTTTCCCTAAATCCATGTCATATCCACCCTGCATTAAAGGATCAATAATAAAATCACCAGTATAACAAATATATCCTTTACTTGTTGATATAGCGTACATCAAAGAACCTGGAACACTATGACTAACACTTAGAGGTAAAATATAGTTTTTACCAAACATAATCTTTTTATTAGGTTCTATTTCTATAATTCTATCCTCTTTTAATCCTGAATCTATTAAAAGATATTTAGTGTACTTAGATGCATAAAAAGGTGTTTTAGGTAAAGATTTAGATAAACTAAATGCTCCACCCATATTCTCATAATGACCATGAGTAATAAATATTCCTTTAACACGGTCTTTATTTTTTATTAAATATTCATAATTGGGAATCACATAATCAATTCCATACATATTTCCTTCTGAATATTTAATACCACAGTCAAAAACATATATGTCATCATTTATTTCAACAACATATGTATTTTTTCCCATTTCATCTAATCCACCCATACTAAAAATTTTTATTTTTTCCATAAAATCTTCCTTTCATTAATATTTAAAAACTCAAAAAAAATAAAGTTTATAAGCGTGAAAACATTATAACAAATATTTTCTAACTTTGCAATAAACCTTATTTAACTTCAAATTTCATATTTTCTACATAGTCTTTTTTTATAATTTTTAAATTATCATCAAATATATAACATATTGGTTTTCCTGTAGGTATCTCTAAATTTATTATTTCTTCATCATTTAAATTTTCTAAATAAGCGATTAAACCTCTTAATGAATTACCATGAGCAACAACAATAACATCCTTATTATTTATCAAATCTTTTTTTATAACATCTTCGTAATATTCTTTTACTCTTTTTATTGTATCTTCTAAATTTTCACCCAATGGCAAATCGCTAATACCAATATATTTTTTATCAAATTTTGGATTACGTTTATCATCAACACTTAAAAGAGGTGGTCTTACATCTTTACTTCTTCTCCATAATTTAACTTGTTCTTGTCCGTATTTTTTTATTGTTTCATCTTTATTTAAACCTTGTAATGCCCCATAATGTCTTTCATTTAATTTATAATTTTCTATTACTTTTACATCTAAATTCATTTCATCCATGATAATTTGTAGAGTATCAATTGCTCTTTTTAATACAGAAGTATATGCTATATCAAAATGAAAATTCATATTTTTTAAAAGTTTTCCAGCCTCATGGGCTTCTTTTATACCATTTGAAGACAACTCAACATCTGTCCATCCTGTAAACTTATTTTCTAAATTCCAAACCGACTCTCCGTGTCTAACTAAAACTAATTTAGCCATTAATATATTCCTCTACTTTCGTTTTAATAAATTCTTTTGCTTCATCATAGGTTATTCCTAAGCTATACGCTATTTCATTATATAGTATTTTCTCAGATTCTTTAAAATACCTATCATCTCTATCACTAATTTTCTTTTTATTATTTATCCTTCTTTGATTACGAAGATAACTAGTTTTGATAACTTTTACTAAATCTATTGGACTAGCATCATGTAATATATCTTTATATTTTTTTTCAATATTAACCGAATTAGATTGAAATTCTTCAACTTCTGGTATCTTTTTTATTAATTCTAAAACTTCTTCTTTAGTCATCAAATTTCTTATCGATTTAGTATCTATAGGAACGGTTAATTTTAATTTTTCATCACATATAGGATTTAAAACATAACACATCTTGTCATTATATGGATTCTTAATAATATCAACTACTTTACAAACATCCTTTTTATACATAAGAAGATCTCCAATATTCTTCATACTACCTCCAAAATTGTCTGTATCTACACTAATTATACCACTTTTATAATCTTTTTTCCTATTAAAACTGCGATAAAAATAACTATTAAAAATATATAATTATGCTTATTATATTGTTTATAATTACCATTTATTGTTTCTTTTATTACATCAATATTATTATTTTTTATGTACTCATTAATATCTTTTAATATTTTTTCTTCATCATTCTTTTTGTAGCCTATATAACTTTTCCTTCCTATAACTAAATAAGGATATCCAACATTATTATCTTTTAACTTCATAGCTACCATATCAAATAAATAATTATTATCTTTAATTGATATATCATATACTTTAATATTTAATATATTGTTATATAAATCATTAATGGTACATAAAAAGTGTAGCATATCTTTTGAATGACTACACCCTTTCTTTATAAATAAATATATATTTATATTACCATTTAAGGTATCAACATTGCAAAACATATCTTCATTATAACATGCATCTATTAAACTCTCACTTTCATATGTTTTAGCATATACATTTAAATTAAACATTAATAATAAATTAACTATTATTAGATAGTTTTTTATAATATTCATATCTTTCAATAGATGCTTTTTTATTTTCTTCTAATAAAATACTTGCTTCCTTGCTATTTTTGATTTTTAAAGAATTATATCTTACTTCATTATCTAAGAATTTATCATATAGTGAAAAATCTGGTTTATGAGAATCTATTATTAATTTATTTGTACTTCCATCATATCTCATTAGTATAAAATATCCTGATGCTACCGCTAGCTTTTGTTCTTCATTTGCACATGACATTCCGCCTTTTATACCGTGTTCAATACATGGTGAATATGCAATAATAATACTTGGACCATTGTGTTCTTGAGCTTCTTTAAAGACTTTAATTGCTTGCATCATATTTGCTCCTAAACTAATAGTTGCAGCATAAACATTTGGATAACACATTGCTATTTTAAATAGATCTTTCTTATATGTTTTCTTTCCGGTATTTGCAAATTCACATACTGCTCCGTGATGACTAGATTTAGACATTTGACCACCTGTATTAGAATAAACTTCTGTATCCAATACTAAAATATTAATATTTTCGCCAGATGAAAGAACATGGTCAATGCCACCGAAGCCAATGTCATATGCCCATCCATCTCCACCAATAGCCCATACACTGGTCTTAGGCATATATGGTAATAGTTCTTTTAATTCTTCGGGAATAGTTTCGTTGTTTAAATTATTTTTGATTTCTAATGATTTTTCATATGAATCACTATTTTCTAAGTAAGTATTATAAAGTTTTTTAACATCTAATGATACTGTTCCTAAAGTTTTTTTCATTATATTTTTAATTTGTTCCCTTTTATTCTTTAATGATAATGTTACACCATAAGCAGCCTCTGCATTATCTTCAAACAAACTATTTACCCAAGGAAGAGAGTATGGGGTTGAAGGAGCACTTCCTCCATATATTGATGAACATCCAGTTGCGTTAACAATCATTATTTGATCTCCATATAGTTGAGTTAGCAATTTTATATAAGATGCTTCGCCACATCCAGCACACGCTCCTGAGAACTCAAATTTAGGTTTTATAAGTTGACTTCCTTTAATTGTAAATTTAGGATAAATCATTGGGTTTTCATAATGTTCAAATAATTCTTTTGAATCTTTGCTTTTACTATTATCATATTTTCCAAGAGATAATGCTTTGTTACCCATCTTTCCTGGACAAATATTTACGCATAAACCACATCCTGTACAGTCTTCTTCAGATACACTAATGATGAAATGATATTTATTCTCTTCTCCATTATCTTTAATTAAGAAAGGTCTAATCGCAGCATGAGGACAAACCATGGAACACATTCCACATTCAATGCAATTTTCTTTGTTCCACTTTGATACAAAGTTTGCAATGTGTCTTTTTTCTTTACTTGTAAGTCCTCCAGGAAAACACCCATTACGGTATTCTAAAGTATCTTTAACACTGATATTATCTAATCGATGATTCATTTTGTATACTAAATCCATTGTGGGTTTAATTTCTTCTTTGTTTGTTTCTTTAATTATACATTTTGTTACACTTTTTAATGCTTCCTCTAAAGCCATAATATTGTTATTAACAATATCTTCTCCCTTAGTTTTAAACTTATTTTTTATTCCTTCAATAACTTTGTCCTTTAAGTTAGCATACCCTAATAAATTTAAGATAACTATTTCCATTATTTTACTTATTTTACCTTTAATATTATGTCTTAATGCTATTTTATCAGCATCTATTATTAATACTCGAATATTTTTCTTAATAACATTATCTATATCATGAGAACTCATCTTACTAAATAATTCTTGTTCACTACTTGTGTTAACAAGTAATATTCCATTTTTATTAATTTTATCTAGTAAATTAAATTCCTTAAAATATTCATCTTTAGTAACAACTACAAGTGAGGCATGTTCAACATAATATGGGGCATTAATTTTATTGTCACCATAACGAATGTGACTAACGGTAACTCCGCCACTTTTCTTTGAATCATACTCGCTATAACTTTGAACATATTTTTCTTCTCCAATAATATGCATAATATCTTTAGAAGCACTAACCATTCCATCACTTCCAAAACCATATATGAGCATCTCTGTTGAATCTAAATTATATTCATAATTTATGTCGTCTAAATTAGTATTGTTTAAATCATCATTAATTCCAATAGTAAAACGATTTTTTAATTTGTTATTCAACATTTCGTAAACTTTCATCACATCTTTAGGTGTTGTATTTTTGCTGCTTAAACCAAAAGAACCACCAACAACATTTATCTTCTTAGTATCAACTACTCCTAGAACATCTAAATATAATGGATTTCCTACGCCACCTAAATCCATTGTTCTATCTAAAACAGCAATATTTGTAACACTTTTTGGTAATACTTTTAAGAAATACTCCATACTAAAAGGTCTATATAAGTGAACTTCAATCATTCCTATTGAATTTCCCTTTTTATTTTCTCTATCAACAACATATTTTATAGTTTCACAGATAGAACCCATTGCAACTATAATATTTTTAGCATTAGGATTTCCATAGTAATTAAAAGGTTGATAATCTGTTTTAGCTATTTTATTTATACTTTGCATATACTTATTAATTATATCAGGCATTTTATCATATAAATTGCTTCTAGCTATGACACTTTCAAAATAAATATTTTCTCCCTCATTTAAACCATATTGTTTTTTATCCATTGGTTTTAATGAACGTTCTTTAAATTCTTTTAATTTGTCATGGGGTACTAAGGATAATAATTCTTTATCATCTAACATTTCTACTGTATTTAATTCATGACTAGTTCTAAACCCATCAAAAAAATGTAGTACTGGTAATGATCCATCTATTGCCGCAAGATGAGCTACTGCGCTTAAATGATATGTTTGCTCTACGCCACTACTTGCTAGCATCACAAATCCTGTATCACGAACAGCGTATACATCAGAATGATCTCCAAATATTGATAAAGCATGGGTTGCTACTGTACGTGATGCAACATGTATTACTCCTGGCAACCCTTCTCCAGCGATTTTATACATATTAGGTATCATTAAAAGTAAACCCTGAGATGCCGTAAAAGTTGTTGCTAAACTACCATTTATTAGAGCTCCATGCATGGCACCTGCTGCACCAGCTTCACTTTGCATTTCTATAACTTTTACATTATCATCAAACAAATTTTTCTTTCCTTCAGAACTTAATAAATCAACATTGCTTGCCATAGGGCTTGACGGTGTAATTGGATATATACTTGCAACCTCACTAAATAAATAGGCCATTAGGGAAGCAGCCGTATTTCCATCCATTATTTTTCTCATAATACCACCATATCTTTCTAATCAAATATATCATTTTTTTAATCAAATGTAAAATTCACCTTCTACTATAATTATTCAAATAAAATAAGTAATTTCCTTTTTTAATTAAAAAAAATGTATAAAATTATACATTATTTTACACAAATAAATTACTTTTTATGTCATATATATCGTCCATCTTAATTAGTTCCTTATCTAAAAGAATTGTTTCATTATAAATATCAATCTTTTTAATGTTTCCTTTTTTCTTATAATACTTTCCTGCTTCATTTTTTTCTTTTTTAAAATAAACGACATCTATTTCTTCACCTAAATTATCCTTTAATATTAATAATTTGTTGTTTAAAATTTCTTTTTGTTCGGCACTCAAAACTTTTTTCATAGTGTATCGTTTCTCACTTTCTTTTAGTTCTAAATCAAGGCCATCTAAAGCTTTAAAAGGTGCAAATATGCCTGCTCTTTTATCAATGCTCATCTTCTTGTGTTTACTACTTACATGATGTTCTAAATTAATTATATCTTGATAATCATTCATGATGTCCTCCAACTTCTTTATTTCTACTTATAGTTTTAGTCCCTTCTAGTAAATTCATACCCTTTAAAATTGCATTCTTTCCATATTTTTTCTTTATTACTTCAATTGTTTTATAAATATCTTCATCTGTATCTTTTTTATTAATATTATTGCTGAATAAATCCATTTGCATTACCTCAGATGATTGCTTACTTAATTCATTTAATCCTAATGTAACCCGTCTTACTGTTAAATCCTTCTTTATTATTTCTTCAAATAATAGATGAAACTTATTTTTTAAAAAAATTGAATCACTTGTTGGGTAATCTAACGTAAAACTTATATGACTTTTTTTAGGCACACATCTTCCGTAATGGTCAACTTCTACTTCTCCTTCATAATTTCTAGTAATATTTGAAATATCATATCCAATACTTAAACTTATATTACTTGTCTTTAATTTTTTTAATATTAAATCTTCAATAATAAGTTCAGCCATTTCCATTACTATTAAATGTGCTTGTTCATAATTATAAGGTCTATCAAGTACTTGTCCACTTGACAAGCTTTTACTAATCGGTTGATATTTTTTTACGTCTTTTATTGTCACTGGTTCATATCCCCAAGCATGATCAATCAATATCTCGGCATTAATACCAAATAATTTAAACAAAAAATCTTCATTAGTAATAGAAACTCTTGCTAATTCTCCTAGTGTATTAATTCCATAACGTGCTAATCTATTTTGAGTTCCTATTCCAATACGCCATACATCGCTTATCGGTTTATGATTCCACATTTCTTTTCGGTACTCTAAAATATCTAGATATGCAATTCTAACTCCAAAGTCATTAGGTTCTTTATGTTTAGCAATAACATCCATCGCGACTTTAGCTAGAAATAAATTTGTCCCAATTCCTCCAGTCGCGGTTATTCCAGTTTCATCGTAAACTTGTTTAATCATTCTTGTAACTAAATCTTCAGGTTTCATATTATAATATTTTAAATAATCTGTTATATCAAAAAAAACTTCATCTATAGAATATGTAAACATATCCTCTTTACTTATAAATTTCAGATAGGTATTATATATTTTTCTACTGTATCTCATATAATATCTCATTCGAGGTTTGGCAATTATATAGTCAACTTCTAAATTATTATCTACAAGTTCATCAGCTAAAAATGATTTACCTTTAAAATTACCTCTAATTTTTTTCTTTCTTTCATTATTAATTTCTCTAACTTTTTGAACAACTTCATACAATCTAGCCCTTCCTCCAATACCATATTTTTTTAAAGATGGGCTAACTGCTAAACAAATTGTTTTTTCTGTTCTTTCACTATCCGCTACTACTAAATTAGTTTTTAATGGATCTAGGCCACGTAAAACGCACTCAACAGATGCATAAAAACTTTTTAAATCAATACATGCGTAAATTCTATCCATAAAACCTCCTTTAATATATGCATATATATAATACCAAACAAGTGTACGTAGGTCAATATTTCTATCATAATTTATAAATTTATGTTACAATACTATTTAGAAGGGTACTAGTGATGTTATGAAAAAAATCTTAATCACCATCGAAAATAATATTCTCTATTTTTCATATAAAAAAAATGAAAAAATAAATATTGATCTTTTAAACACTAATATCATTAGTGACTCTGAAATAATTTTCAGCGAAGACTATATCAATGAAAACAAAGCACTAGTAATTCCATTTTTAAAAGAATTGGTTTTAATTAATAACATAGACACTTTAACTTTCGAAAATATAAATCTTGCAACTTATTTAATAAATCTTTTTAAAAACATTAAAATTCGTAAAATAAGAATTAAAAAAGAAGAAAAATTCACTTATACTTTAGCCGAATTAATAACATTAAATAAAAATATTAAAGAAATTGAATGTTATTACATTCCAAACTTTATTTTAGATTATCTTGATAATCATCACATAAAAGTTAAATCACTTAGTGAAATATTATATATTTCAAACTTTACTACTGAAAATAAATTAGATACTTATTCAAAGATGTTTTATAAAAGAATAATAAAAATATCGAAAACTTTAGATAACAATGATATTACTGACATATCAACATTCTTTAAAATAAATAGATATTTAAAAGAAATTGATTTATATTATTTTGATCATAAAGATATAGAATTTCTTTTAAATTCACTTTTAGTATATCATCTTAAGAATGTAATCATATATATATGTATTGATATTAAAAATGAAAAAGATATATTATATCTAAAAGAATTAAATAAAGAATATAAATCTTCAAAATTAAAAGTATCCTTAAAATATACAGATGATTATATAAAAGAAAATCTTATGTCTCAAGTAATAATTAATACTTTAAAACTTTGTGGTATTTTAAGTTTAATAATAATTACAGGAATGATTGGCTATGTAATGTATAATAATTATACGTCATTACAAGAAGTAACATCTATTCAAGAAAAAGTTAATGAGGCTATAAAAGAAAATGACACTTCACTAGTAGAAGAAAATGATAATTATAAGATTAAAAATAATTATATTGCTTCTCTTTTAACTATTAATAAAGATATAATTGGTTATTTAAAAGTTAATAATACAAATATTAATTATCCTGTAGTTCAAGCTGAAGATAATATTTATTATTTGAAAAAGAATCTTAACAACGAAGATGATATAAATGGTTGGGTATATATGGATTATCGAAATTCCGATAAAATTCTTAATGATAATACAATTATTTATGGTCATAATATGTATTATAGTGGTGTAATGTTTGGAACTCTACATAAAGTATTATACAGCAACTGGTATAATAACGAGGATAATTTAACTATAGAATTTGATACAATGTATGAAAGTATGAAATGGAAAATATTTTCTATTTATACTATTCAAAAAACTAGTGATTACCTACAAGTTTCATTTGAAACTCCTGAAGAGAAATTAGCTTATATAAAAATGGAAAAAAATCGTAGTATTAAAAACATTAATGTTCAAGTAACAGAAAATGATTACCTACTTACTCTTTCAACATGTACTGGAGATAATGATCGTTTGGTAGTACATGCAAAATTAATTCAAGAACAACAAGAGCAACCAGAACAATCAGAACAACCAGAACAACAAGAGCAAGAAGAACAATTAGAAGAAGAAAAGCTTAACGAAAGTTAAGCTTTTTTAATTATTATTTTTATTCTTATTTTTTTTCTTTAATTTACGTTCTCGATTGTTTAATTTATGAGAATTATTTAATATTGGAAGATTATTATTATCTTTTTCACTTAATTTAGGTATTATTATGTCATTCTTTTTTTCAACATTCACATCAATTAATATACGTTCTTTAATTGGTGGCTTATCATTATCTTTTCTCTTCTTTTTATAATGTTCAACTAATCCATCTTTAATACTTTGTTTCTTTTTATCTTCTTTTAATAATTTAGCATTTTCTATTTGTTCTCGATTCTTAACATTTTTCTTTACATCAGTTAACCTGAATATTTTTAATATATCCGAAACTATTATAAATAATGCTGGTAAAACAACTACCAATAGCCATCCACTTTTTGTTGATAAAAAGCTTTGTACACGTCCTAAAGCAGGTACTTTAAACAATACCTTTCCTAAAACATTTTCGTATTCTGCTGCTCTTCCATCAGGCGATAAGTTAGCATCACCTTTAGTAACATATGAGTATTTTCCATTTTCATTTTTTACTTGAGTAACACGGTGTGTTATCGTCATACCTTTTGTTAAGTTAGCTGTTGATATAAATGTTATAACATCACCAACTTTTATATCCTCCGGACTATTTACTGATGTATCTATGATAACATCATAGACATTTATATTTGGCACCATACTTGGAGATAATATAGTATATAAAGAAAATAATGGTTTATATTTATCTCCTTTTTGCTCGTATATTTTAACAGATATATAATAGTAGATAAAAAAAGCTGCAATCAATAATAGTATAACTAACACAATCCAGGAAACAATTCCGGATATAAATTTTAAAGTACTAGTTATAGATGAAAAACGTTTCTTTCCTTCCATATCCAAAACCCTTCCTATTCTTGTTTTATTATATAAGATTTCAATAAAAATTACAAGACGCAATGAGTCTAAATATGTTTTTATATACAATATTATAAATCAACAAATTTTTTTAACATGTTATATTCATCTTTTAAAATATCATTTAATATATTTTTTATATCTTGATCATATATTGATGACATTACCATATTAATATTTGTAATATGTTTTTTTTCATTATTTATATTAATTTTTATAATTGTATTAATATCCATATCATAATATAAATCATAAGTATTAAAATAGTATGTTTTATTATATTCGTGATACCCAAATATAGGTCTAATATTGTTATCCTTTAAAATATTTCCTAATACTTCTAAATGTTTTATTTTTAGAGTTATACTTTCTTTTAAAATATCTTGTAATTTATTTTTTGGTAAAACAATTACTTGGAAAAGTTGTTGTAACATTATTGATAATTCACTTAAGTTAGATCCATATAAATAAGATAAATAATTCACTTTATCACCTAAAAAATATTATGATATAAAAAACGAAAAAGAAGTATTTTTCTACTTCTTTACTTTCTTTGATATTAAACTAATTACTTCTTTATTTATTAAGTTTATGTAATAAATAATAACTATAGTTGATGCTAGTACAAAAACCAAGTTCCAAATAATAATTCTACCATAATCAACACTTGGAGTATTATTCTTTTTTTCATCATCATTTAGATGATTCATTATATCATATCTATCATTAGAATTATATAAATCCATGATAGCCTTTTTGATTTGTTCATCATCAGATGAAGAATAACCAGCAAAATACTTATCACCAATTACTATAAATGGAACACCATCAGCATCAGTATCAAACTTCTTAGCTACTTCATTAAACAATTTACTATTATTAGAATTATACCAAACTTCATAAGATACTAACTTGAAATATTTTCCATATTCAGGAACAATACTATTTAAAAAAGTTAAAAACTTCTTACAATAAGCACAACCTCTTCCTCTAAACATATATATAACAGCTTGATTATTATCTTCACTATATTTAGATAAATCATGTTCAATGCTTTCTTCAGTTAAAACCTCTTCTAAATTAGCACTAGTATATTCTACTGCCTTAACAGGCATCATCATCATAAACATTAATAAAGGTATCAATAATATTTTTTTCATAAGCTCTCCTTTCATAGAAACATTTTACAATTAAATAACATAAAAATCAAATGTAAATAAACTCTCATAATCATTGTAAATAAACATATTATTTGTTATGATATGTGTATGAAAGGAGTATTTTAAGATGAATTATGTTACATACGGAAATGGATATAGTGCATATAATTCTACTCCAAGTATGGCAGGTAATGGAATTTGGATTCTTGTATCTTTAATTGTAGCTATATGTGGTGGAATAGCAATTTATTTTACTTTTCTTAGTCCAAAAAACAAGGATAAATATACAGGAAATTTAAAAGTTTTATATGATTTCTTATCTTTTAAAACAATGACTATTGAAAGTATCTTAAAGATTTGTTATTTAGTAGTGGCTATATTTATAACATTATCATCTCTAGCAACTATTAGTTCTAGTTTCTTAGGATTCTTGTTATATTTAATCTTAGGAAATGTATTTGCAAGATTAATGTTTGAAGGTTCATTACTAATAATTATGATATATCGTCGACTAAATGATATCCATGAAGATATACGAGTTAAAAATCATAAAGATGAAAATAAGGCTAAAGAAAAATAAGCCTTATTTTTTTATGCTTTCATATAGTTAAATAGGTGATACTATGTTCCCACCAAATATTGATCCTCAAACTTTTTCAATCTCTGCCTGTTTAATTGGCGCGATTGTGTCTCCATCACTTACTGCATATGAAGCTAATTCTGTTGGTAATTGGTTAGTTTTATTTGGTGATTATTTATTAGCATATTCTTCGCAACAATTCCTTTTACACAATAGAAATAAGCAATCAATAAAAAAAGATGATTATGATACACTTATCAAAACCATCAAAAGAATCGAAGAAGAATTAGCAAAGATGAATAATTAGTTTCTTCTATTAACACTTATAAGTTCCATATCAAGACTTAATTGTTTAATTCTTTCCATGATTCTTCGTGCTTTTATTTTTTCATCCTTACTATCTAAAATAATAAAATGTCTTTCTAATTCATCTAAGTTTAAATTTGAAGTAAAGAATGTTGCTAAATTATTATTCATACGATATTGTAAAATTGTTCCAAGCACTTCATCTCGGCTCCATTCAGTTACTTTTTCAGCACCAATATCATCTAAACATAAGATATCTATTTCCTTTAACTCTCTCATCTTATATTCATAACTTTCCCAATCAGATTTTAATTCTCTTAATATCTCTGGATAATAAACAACCATAGTATTAACATGTTTTTTGATATTTAATTCATGTAATAAGGCACTAATCATAAAAGTCTTTCCACATCCAAAATTACCATGTAAATATAAACCTTTCATATTCTTAGAAAAATCAAAACTATCATAAAAATTATCTAAATATTTAAAAACAGGAACTCTTTTTTTATCACATATATCAATGTCTTTCATACGGCATGTTTCATTGATTTTTTCTTCACTTTCCTTGTTTTTCTTCAATACATACTCTTTCTTTAAATATTTACAAGGGATATATTTAAAATATACAATTCCGTTATCTTTAACTGGCATTAAAACATTACCATTTAATCTATTCTTACATTCATATAGTCCATGACACTTTTTACAATTATTTAGTTCTTCTAAAGTATCTTCAATTTTAGTAACCTTACTTAGAATATCTTCTTTTGTTAATTTCATCTTATTAACAAAATTAGCAAAGTTTTCATTTTTCATAGCCTCATTATAATTTTTTTCTAACATTGCTTTGTCTTTTATACTAAAATTCATTTTCATATACCCACCTACTCTTGATATTTATCTAAAATATTATTTAATTCTTTTTCTTCCTCTTCATCTAAATTTTCTTTATTAATAGTTTTATCAAACCATACAGGACTAGAAACATTTTCTTTCCCTAATTTATTATATTTTTTATTTTCTTTCTCTGCCGTTTCCATTGCTTCTTTAGCTGTTTTTATATCAAGTCTTTTCCATTGTCCTGCAATTGTTTCTATGAAAGATTTATTTAGTTTATTATTGTTTTTTTTCAATACATAATCTATTAATACATTCACTACTGATGGAGTTAAACCAACATCTATCAATAGGTATTCTAATAACCTTAAATCTCTGGAAGTTGGCATACCACCTCCATATTTGCTACTTAAAAAATCATATGGTGATGTATTTTCAAAAACATTTATTATCATACCTTTTTTAGATGTATCACCGATTGGTGCCTTTAAATAATCAGGCTGAGTTTGATAAATAATAGTTGGCAATCTTCCATGATTGTTATATTGATAATATTTTCTTGTTTCAACTCTTAATGTTTCTTTATCAATAAAACCTTTTTCATTTATAGATAATCTTAATAACTCACTTATCTTTAATGTGTCTAAATTATAAGCAAAAGCCAAATTATTAATTAAATCTTTTATTCTTTTATTAAAAGCTTTTTCATTAATGATTCCTTTGGGAATACTTGATAATACTAAATCAAAATTAACTTCATTTTTAAATTCTATAGAATTTGTTTCTTTAGATACACTTTCAAAAGATAAATCTATATTATCTGAAGTAACTTTAAAAACTTCATCAAATTTCTTTGTTATATCACTATAATCTTTTAATGAATATGTTTGTTTCATAAATTGTTTTTTTAAATTATCATACTCATATGAACCAATATTATTATATAAAACTACATTAAATATAGGATTTGAAAAAAATTCTTTTGGTGATAATGGACTATATATTTCATAAATATAAGAATTAACATCTCCTTCTTTAAAATAGGTTTTTAAAAGTCCTATACCTTCTAGTATTACCCTCGATTTTTTTATAGTTTCTAAATTCTTTCTTAATAAAGTCATTAAATGATGATGAGTATAAATAATCTTTATTTCCGTATCTCTCCATAAAGTAAAATATAGACTTACAGCATCACTACCAATAATAGGTTCATATAAACTTATAATATTTTTACGATCATCTTCAGTCAATATAGTTTTGTTTATAACTTCATATTTATCTGCTGGTAGTAAACTTTCCATCTTTTCACCTTCTAACTAAATTTTATAAATTCTTTTATTCTTCCTTCATCTATTTTAAATGATTCAAGTTCACTTTTTTCATCCCCTACAATTATATCTATAATTGTTCCTTCTTTTAAATATATAAGTGTTGGCATATATAATCTTTTTTCATCAATTTTTTTATATGATTTGTCTTCCAATAATAAACTATATTTTGGCAAAAAGTCATCTAATATTTTTAACAATTTTTTATATATATATGATCCATCTTCAATCTTTATAATATTATCATTAGTATCTATACTAATTTCATCTCTATCATTTAAAATATCATAATAATTTATAGTATTATGTTCATTTTCATTAACTATCCTCATAATATCTTGACAAGCTTTAAATTCATAATGACATAATAAAAATATTCCATTTCCTTTTGTGTATAATTCATCGAAATCTTTAGAATTTAAATAATTAATTTGTTCATCATTTTCTAAAAAAGAATATTCTTTTTCTATTTTACTACTTATAGCTATTTCTTTATTTTCTTCTTTATATGTTTCAAAACTCAAAAATAATGTTGCTATAAGAATTACCAATATTCCACCTAAAATATAATACTTATCTTTCATAACTGCCTCTTTTTTATTGTAACATACTTTTTTCACAGTGTATAATATTATTCGTATAAAGATATAAAATGTTTTATTTATTAACAAAAAAATCGTTAAGATTAACTTAACGATTATTAATTAATTTTATCTGCTTCTACAGTAACTGTGGCTTTAAAAGTTTTTCCCATTTGATTATTTTGCTCAACTCCTGTATCAATAAACTTATATCCTATTTCATAAGAATATGAAGTGTTTGCAGGAATAATTAAATCTTTCATTATATAATCTTCTGTAACTGGTGTTGCAGTTTCATTTTTAATCATTATATTATTACGATATATACTATAGACAAATTCACTTGTTGGATTAAATGTATTAGTTACATTTAAAAGTTTGATGCTATAAACAATTGATTTATCTGATTTATTATTAACAGTTAATATTTGTTTATCTGTCCAACCAGGTATAATATCTTCAGCATTTATTGGTTTATTATAAGTAATATATAATATATAACCATCATTACTTATTATATCAACAGCATTATTTGGATCAACACTACAGTTTGTATCACATTTGCCATCACCATTATTGTCAATATTTTTATCTGGTGTACCATCACCATTGATATCACAGTTCATATTACACTTGCCATCACCATCGATATCTATATTGATATCTGGTATACCATCACCATCTGTATCGCAGTTTAAATCACATTTTCCATCACCATTGATATCTTGATCTTTAGGATTTCTATTTCCAGTTGTACAATTTAAATCACATTTTCCATCACCATCGGTATCAATATTGGTATCAGAAACTCCATCACCATCGGTATCGCAGTTTAAATAACATGTTTGCTTATCAACATTAATATCTGAAACCCCATCTTTATTAATATCGATATTTTTATCTGGAATATTATCTCCATTTGTGTCAATATTTATATCAGAAACTCCATCACCATCTAAATCAATATTAACATCTGGAATATTATCTCCATTTGTATCAATATTTATATTTGGAATACCATCACCATCAGTATCTTGATTAATTAAATTGTTGTCTGGTTTATTATCATTATCTGTATCAATATTAAAATGTGGAATATTATCACCATAATCTATGTTTAAATCTGGATGACCATCACCATCTAAATCAATATTAACATCTGGAATTTTATCTCCATTTGTATCAATATTTATATCGGCTACTCCATCACCTTTAGTATCACAGTTTAAATTACATTTACCATCACCATTTGTATCAATATTGATATCAGGAACTCCATCACCATCTAAATCAATATTAATATCTGGATGACCATCACCATCTATGTCAACGTTAATTGTAGATGAAATTAAATTATAATCTGCTTTGTTATCATTATCTGTATCGATATTAAAATGTGCTTTTAAATCTCCCTTATAATCAATATTTATATCAGGTATATTATCATTATTAGTATCAATATTTATATCAGGCACTCCATCTTTATTAATGTCTATATTTATATCAGGAACTCCATCGCCATTGATATCACAGTTGTAATCACAAATACCATCTTTATTTCTATCGCAATTTAATGTACAGCTATCTTGCTCACCACGATTGTTAAATATTTTAATATAGGAAAAAGTTGTTCCAAACATTGCTAAAAACAAAATGAAAAATATAGCTAATAAAAGAAATGTTGTACGTTTTTTTTCTTTACTTTTTTCATCTTCTAACATTTGTTTATATTGTTCTTCATAACTTTGTTCTAATTCTTTATTGCTTTCATTTAACTCAGAATTTTCTATAGATTGATCATTGTTTAGCTTATTATCTTCATTATTCATACCCAACCCTACTCTCCATATATTCTATACTGAGTTTATTTTAACACACATACATATACAAAATCAAGAAAAAAAGGACTTCATTTGAAGTCCTTTAAACGCCTAATAATTAGTCTAACATTAGTTTTGATATTCTTGAGCAGCATAACTCATAGTAACTGTAAATGTTTGACCTTGTTCAGCATTTTGTTCAGCACTATCGTTGATATATTCAATAACAACATAATATGTATCAGCTGTATTATAGCTTACTGTAATATCATAAGTAACTGGAGTGTTTCCATTAAATGTTCCAGTTGTTAAAGCAGTAAGTCCACCTGTTTGTAAAGTACCAGCATCATAATATTTAGTATATCCAGGAACTGCAGGTTGTTCATTTGCAGCAGGAACTTCTGGAACAGTTTCTGAAACTTCATTAGATGTGAAGTAAACTACACCATTATGATTAACTGTATCAGCTTCTACAGCAGCATTATGTGCTGCAGTTGTAGTTTTGTAGATAGTGTATTTAACAGGCATATAAGCTGTTTGAGAATCTGCTGTTGTATAGTCTAAATCTGGAGTTAAAGTTAAACGAGTATTAATTGGAAGAGCATCTGCAGCTCCACCACCAGTTATAGAAATAGTTTTAACAGCTTGATAACCAGGTAACTTATTTGTTAGGCTTATAGCACTTCCCATATCCATAGTAGCACTAGCTAATGTTTTAGCTTTTACTGTAGTTGTTGCATTTTCTGGATTTACTGTATTTACTGATGCAGTAAAGTACGCAAATGAAGCCCCCACTACAGCTACTAATAATGTAGCAACTGCTATAACAGTTAATAGCACCATACTTCTCTTATTTTCCATATCTTTTTCAATTCTCCTCTCTATAATAAAATGATATCAAAGAGATTTATAAAATTCAAGTATAATTTATAAATTTTTTACAAAAAAAAAATACCATCTCGGTATTTATTATTAAATGGAGGAACCTACCAGATTTGAACTGGTGATCAGGGTTTTGCAGACCCACGCCTTACCACTTGGCTAAGGTTCCGAAGTACAACTTCATTTTACACCAAGATAAGCCTTAATGTCAAATAAATTATACTAATTCCATTATATGATTATTTTCTCTTATTGTTACTATTAAAGAAATATCACTCGAATATTTTAAAGTCTTTGGCACTTCAAAAATCCATGTTTTATCTGCATTACTTGAAGCAATATTTGTAACTTTTAAATTATATAAATTGTCATCTAACATATATCTTATACTCACAAAATCATTTACAAATTCTTTTG